>CAZZLX010000794.1:0-1854 GCA_964655235.1 uncultured Rhizobium sp. | reverse complement strand
CGTAGCGGCTGTTCCTGGTCATGTGAGTCAGATCTTCCGGCGCTTGGAGGAGATGACGCCCGAGTTGAAGCCGTGCCAGCCGAGCTCGCCCGAGAGCCGGCCGTATTCGATCTTCGGGCAGCGGTTCATGATGACGGTGAGGCCGGCCTTTTCGGCCTTCTCGGCCGCAGCGTCGTTGCGGACGCCGAGCTGCATCCAGAGGATCATGGCGCCGATGGCGATCGCGTCGTCGGCGATCGGCGGCACGTGCTCGGAGGCGCGGAAGACGTCGACCATGTCGACCTTTTCCTTGATGTCACGCACCGAGCCCAGGATCTTTTCGCCGAGCACGGTCTGACCGACGGCGGTCGCGTTCACCGGGATCACCCGGTAGCCCTTGTCCTGGAGATACTTCATCGCGAAGTAGCTCGGCCGGTTCCAGTTGGTCGAGGCGCCGACCATGGCGATGGTCTTGACGCTGCGGAGGATGCTCTTGATCAGCGCGTCGGGATACGAGGCATGCCGGTCCTCGGGCAGCGCTGCGGCGGCAGTCATTAAATCAGGCTCCGCACCAGGTGGGATGGCGCTTCTGGATGAAGGCGTCGATGCCTTCCTCGGCGTCGCGCGCCATCATGTTCTTGGTCATCACTTCGGCGGCGTAGGCATAGGCGTCGTCGAGCGGCATCTCGACCTGGCGATAGAACGCTTCCTTGCCGATCTTGAGCGTCAGCGGCGACTTCGATGCGATCTGCCTGGCGAGATCCGTGACGCTCTTGTCGAGATCGGACGCCGGGACGACGCGGTTGACCAGGCCGAGTTCGCGGGCGCGGGAAGCCGGCACCATGTCGCCGGTCAGCAGCATCTCCATCGAGGCCTTGGCTCCGACGGCGCGCGAGAGCGCCACCATCGGCGTCGAGCAGAAGAGTCCGATGTTGACGCCGGGGGTTGCGAACTGTGCGGTCTCGGCGGCGACGGCGAGGTCGCACGTGGCGACCAGCTGGCAGCCGGCGGCGGTCGCGGTCGCGTGCACACGTGCGATCACCGGCTTCGGCAGGTGCACGATCTTGGTCATCAGCCGCGCGCACTGCGTGAACAGGCTGCGATAGATCTCCTCGCCCGGATTGGCGCGGATCTCCTTGAGGTCATGGCCAGCACAGAAGGCGGGGCCGGCGCCGGAGATCACGACGACGCGGGTCGCGGCGTCCGACGCGGCGTCGTCGAGGGCGGATTCCAGTGCGCTCATCAGTCCGATCGAGAGCGCGTTCCGCGCCTGCGGACGGTTCATCGTCAGATGCGTCACGCCGTCGTCACGCGTGACGAGGACAAGCGGCTCGGCCGGCGAGGCCTTGGGCTGGGCTGTCATGGGAGAGGCTTCCTTCCAGGCTCCGGGACGTGTTATCCGGCCAAGGGTCTGGCACGTCAAGGACGGGGAGCGTGGATGGCCTGGATCTATCTGGTGACGGCCGGGATTCTCGAGATCGGCTGGGCGCTCGGGCTCAAATACGTCGAGGGTTTCACCCGGCTGTGGCCGAGCGTCGGCACGATCGCGGCGATGATCGCGAGCATGGTGCTGCTGGCGCTTGCCGCGCGCACCCTGCCGATCGGCACCGCCTATGCGGTGTGGACCGGGATCGGCGCCGCCGGCGTCGCCATCCTCGGCATCGTCTGGCTCGGCGAATCCCGGGATCTCATCCGTGTCCTCTGCATCGGCCTGATCGTCGCCGGCACGGTCGGCCTCAAGCTGTCGTCGAGCGAGTGACATGGCAGACTTATCTACATCCGCGATCACCATCGAGAATTTCAACGACCTCATCCGCGAAGAGCTGCCCTTCGCCTGGGAGCAGGGTTTCCGGGTCGAGCGCCTCGTTGCCGGCG
>CAZZLX010000793.1:0-1857 GCA_964655235.1 uncultured Rhizobium sp. | reverse complement strand
CGACGCCCTTCGCCTTGAACAGCGTCGGGAACTCGGTGATGCCGCCGAGGACCGCATCCACCTGCTTATCCAGGAACGAGGTGGTCTTCGCGGTCGCGTCCATCATCACCAGCTTGATCTTGTCGCCGTCGAGCTTGTTGACCGCTACCACGGCCGGCCAGAGCTGGGTCAACCCGTCGCCGGCGGTGACCGCGAGCCGCTTTCCTTCCAGGTCCTTCATCGTCTTGATGCCGAGATCGGCCCTAGCGATGACGCCGTAGGTCGAGCGGTTGACCACCGACATGATCGACTTCGCCGGGATGCCCTTGGCGGCACCGGCGATCAGGCTGCCGGCGTCCGCCATGGCGAAGTCGTCGTCCTTGGAACCGATCTGCTGGACCGAGCGGGCCGAGCCGCGGCCCTCGTTCAGCGTCAGGTCGATGCCCTCGGCCTTGTAGTAGCCGCGCTCCTTGCCGAGCACGAAGGCCGCGTGGGAGCCGCTCAAAAGCCAGTTGAGCCGAAGGCTCGCCTTGTCCTGGGCCAGCGCCGGACCGGCAAGAAAGAGCGACACGGCGACGAGAAGAGCTCCAGACCGCATGGTTTCCTCCTGGGATGGCGGGCCCGGTTGATCCGGAACCTCTTTCCGATCGTTAAATCCTCGGCGATGGTAGAAGGCCAATCCCGGAGAGCACAAGAGAGACCGCATGGCCCCCCGCATTGCCTTCGTCGGCGTCGCCCACTGGCACGCCCCGATCTATGCCGGAATCCTGAAGACCCTGGGGATCCCGGTGGTCGGTACATCCGATCCAGACCGGGACGCTGGGGCAGCTCAGGCGGCCAAGCTCGGGCTCGCCTTCGAGGCCGATGCCGCGAAGATGCTGGATGCGGCGAAGCCCAACTTCACGATCGTGATGCCGCGTCACGACCGGGCGATGGAGACACTGGAACCGGTCCTCGACCGCAAGCTGCCGATGCTGGTCGAGAAGCCGCTGGGTGTCAACGGCATGCAGGCGCGCGCTTCGGCGAAGGCGATCGAGGCGTCCGGGGCCTGGGCGACGGCGGCGATGACCGTGCGCCACAATCTCATCTGGCAGCATCTCGCGGCGATGAAGAAGTCAGGCACGCTCGGCACGGTGATGCACGCGCATTTCCGCATCGTGAATGGTCCGCCGAAGCGATACCCGGACTGGGGCGTGGGCTGGATGCTGGAGCCGGAGAAGTCCGGCGGCGGCGCGCTCCGCAATCTCGGCATCCATGCGGCCGATGCGTTCCTAAAGCTCGCCGGCGGCAAGGTCGATGTCCGCGCCGCCTCGTTGACCCGTCACGCGTACCACCTTCCCGTCGAAGAATTCGCGACAGCGCTGCTGACCTCACCTTCCGGCATCGCCTGCACCGTCGAAGCCGGGTACTCCTATGCCGCCTCGGGCGGCAACTTCGAATGGCGGATCGCCGCGACCGGCGCTTATTTCCTCGAGACCGCGGCGCACCTCACGATCCGCCATGCCGACGGCCGCCTCCAGACCGAGGAGGTGCCGAAAGTCCCCGTGCAGCAGCCGATGGTCGAGACAGCGCTCGCCGACTGGGCCGCCGGCCGCGAGCCCGCCTGCCCTGTCTCCGAATGCGCCGACGCGGTCGAGCTCTGCGACCGGATCTATGCGGCGGCCAGTTAAGCCAGCGACAGCTTGCCCGTCGTCTGCAGCACGCCGCGTTCGAGGAAGAGGTTCGTCACCTCGTCGACCACCTTGGTGAAGCCCGGCAGCTGGCGGGCGGCGACGCCGCGCGGGCGCGGCAGGTCGATGGTGAGCAACCGGTCGATGCGACCAGGGCGCGGGCTCATCACCGCGACGCGGTCGGCGAGCAGCACCGCCTCGTCGATCG
>CAZZLX010000792.1:0-1862 GCA_964655235.1 uncultured Rhizobium sp. | reverse complement strand
GCGGCGACGGCGGCCGCGGCGGCGATATCGTCTTCGAGTGCGTCGACGGCCTCAATACGCTGATCGACTACCGCTACCAGCAGCACTTCAAGGCCCGGAAGGGCAACCACGGCGAGGGCCGCCAGAAGACCGGCGCCGACGGCGAGGACGTCGTGCTGCGCGTACCCGCGGGCACGCAGGTGATCGACGACGAGTCCGGCGAGATCCTGCTCGACCTCGTGAAGCCCGGCCAGCGTCAGCGCCTGCTCAAGGGCGGCGACGGCGGCTTCGGCAACCTCCACTACAAGTCGTCGACCAACCGCGCGCCGCGCCGCGCCGACCAGGGCTGGCCCGGCGAGGAACGCTGGGTGTGGCTGCGCCTCAAGCTGATCGCGGATGCCGGCCTCGTCGGATTGCCCAACGCCGGCAAATCCACATTCCTCGCCGCGGTCAGCCGTGCCAAGCCGAAGATCGCCGACTATCCGTTCACGACGCTGAATCCGCAACTCGGCGTCGTCCGGCTCGGTGGCGCCAAGGACGCGCGCGAGTTCGTGGTCGCGGACCTTCCAGGCCTGATCGAAGGCGCGCACGAGGGCGCCGGCCTCGGCGACCGCTTCCTTGGCCATGTCGAGCGCTGCAACGTCGTGCTCCATCTAGTCGACGGCATCCAGGAAGACCCCGTCGCCGCCTACAAGACGATCCGGAAGGAGCTGAAGGCCTATGGCGCGGGCCTCGCAGAGAAACCCGAGATCATCGGCCTCAACAAGGTCGACGCCCTCGACGAGGACTCGGTCAAGGAGAAGCTCGCGGCCCTGAAGCGCGCGGCGCGGCGCAAGGGCGCCAAGGTCCAGGCCTTCGCGCTCTCGGGTGCCGCCGGCATCGGCGTCGACAAGGTGCTCGAAGCGCTCTGGAGCGAGATAGCGGCGAAGCGCGCGCCCTCCGAGGAGGATGCGGCGTGAGCCAGTCGCTCGCGACCTCCAAGCGCCTCGTCGTCAAGATCGGCTCGGCCCTGCTGGTCGAGCAGGGGTCGGGATCGTTGAAGCGCGCCTGGCTCGAGGCGCTGGCCGAGGATCTTGCTGCGCTCAAGGCCGAGGGCATCGAGCTCGTGATCGTCTCCTCCGGCGCGATCGCGCTCGGCCGCCGCCATCTCAAGCTGCCCGCCGGTGCGCTGGCCCTCGAGCAGAAGCAGGCGGCCGCGGCGACCGGCCAGATCCGTCTCGCACATGCCTGGCAGGAAGCGCTCGCCCGCCATCAGATCACCTGCGCGCAGGTCCTGGTGACGCTGGAAGATACCGAGGAGCGTCGCCGTCACCTGAATGCGCGCGCCACGATCTCGACCTTGCTGTCTTTGGGCGCGGTGCCGGTGATCAACGAGAACGATACGGTGGCCACGTCCGAGATCCGTTTCGGCGACAACGACCGGCTCGCCGCGCGCGTGGCGCAGATGATCTCAGCCGACACGCTGGTCCTGCTCTCCGACATCGACGGGCTCTACACCGCCGATCCGCGCAAGGACAAAGCGGCCGAGCACATCGCCGAGGTCGGCCGCGTGAACGGCGAGATCGAAGGCATGGCCGGCGAGGCGCCGCCCGGATACTCCTCGGGCGGCATGGTGACCAAGATCGCCGCGGCCAAGATCGCGCAGGGCGCCGGATGCCGCATGGCGATCGCCAACGGCAAGATCATGCACCCGTTGGCGGCGCTCGCTGAGGGCGCCAAATGCACCTGGTTCAAGCCCGACACGCAGCCGAAGACCGCACGCAAGCGCTGGATCGCCGGGTCGGTGAAGCCGGTCGGCTGGGTCAAGGTCGATGCCGGCGCGGCCCGCGCGCTCGGCCGCGGCAAGAGCCTGCTTCCCGCGGGCATCGTCGAGATCGGCGGCC
>CAZZLX010000791.1:0-1873 GCA_964655235.1 uncultured Rhizobium sp. | reverse complement strand
ATGACGAGCCCGACCGCGACCGCATGAACACTCAAGTCCATGAAGGTCACGTCGAACGGATGGAAAAATTGCAGCAGCACCGCCGCGATCGCCGCGATCCCGAGCCCGCCGGCGACCGAAACCGGGGTAGGGCTCAGCGGCCGCGCCTTCGATAGGACCAATAACAGGGCCGCTCCGAGCGGCAGGCTGACACCGAGCAGCAGGCGGAAGCAATCGGCGCTCTCACCGAGTTCCCACCCGTCCGGTCCGAAACGGACCCAGTGCTGCCAGCAGCTGTAGCCGCTGGAAGCGACCCAGAGGACGAGCGGCGGCACCGGCAACCAGGCCCAGGCGGTAGAGCGATCCGGCAAGCTGAGGTGGAAGGCGGCGAAGATCGCGGCGATTCCGGTCAGCACCGTGCCGGCGAGCTCCAGCTGAAGCTTGGTGTCTTGGATACGCGACATGAACACGCCCAAGTCGGCGAAGCTCGCAACCGCCACGACCGAAACCAGCGCAACCATCGAAAGCCACAGCATCGCCCGCGTCATCGGCGGCAGCAGGCGCCGGACCCGGCCGCCATCGGCGGCCAGCTTCGCGATCAGGTCGTCGAGAGGCTCGGACATCCTATCCGCCCTTCAGCTTGGCCCGGAGCGCCTTGATCGCCCGGTGCACGTTGACCTTGAGACCTCCGACCGACTGGCCGCTCGCGGCCGAGGCCTCGGCCAGCGACATCTCCCTGAGCTTCACCAACTCCAGCGCCTCGCGCTGGCCACGCGGGAGTGCCGCGAGCGCGCCGGCGAGTGCGTCGGCCGCTTCGTGCCCCTCCCGCTCCCTGTTCGCCAGAGGATCGGCAAAGGTTTCATAAGAAGTGTCATCCCTCACTTCCATCGCCTCGGTCCGGGTTCGTCGGCGGATCGCATCGATCGACCGGCGGCGGGCAACCGCCACCAGCCACGGAAGGAACGGCCGCGCCGGATCGTAGGTGTGGCGGATCCGGTGAAGGGTCAGAAGCACGTCCTGGACGACGTCGTCGATCCGGTCTGGCGCGCGGTGTTGGTGGGCGACGACCGCGCGTACCATCGGCACGATCTCCCTGAGCAGGCGCGCGTAGTCGGCCTGGCTGCCGTCCTGGGCAGCGGCCATGAGCCGCGACCAGCGCAGCTCGTCGCTTTCCCGCCCGCCTGAGGCCATCCGCTCCTCTTCGGTTCACACGCGCGTGACCGTAACCGCCCTCTGTAACTTCCGCCCGTATCGGGGCGAACCAAGGGGCATGGGACGTCGGCAGGTGCCGGTACATCCCGTCCATCGAAGCATAAGAGGAGTTCGTCACATGCAGAAGCCTTCGCTCAAGACCGTCGCCGGCTCGACCCTTCTCGGCGCGCTCGCCGTCGCCGTCGTCTCGGTGGCCGCCGCCCAGGCCGCGCCGGTGGCGCAGCCGATGGGCTCGGAGAAGTGCTACGGCATCGCCAAGGCCGGCAAGAACGATTGCGCCGCGGGCGCCAATTCCTGCGCCGGCCAGGCGACCAAGGACATGGACAAGGCCGCCTACGTCTACCTGCCGGCAGGCCTCTGCGCCAAGATTGCCGGCGCCAGCATGAAGGCGATGTAAGCAAGCCTCCGCGCCGCCCCCACGAAGGCTCCGACATGCCCATCGACCACGTTCCCGTCGCTGCGGGCATCGGCCTCCGCTTCCCGCATCATCGCGAGGTGGCGGCCGACCCCGGGTGCGTCGCCTGGGTCGAGGTGCATCCGGAGAACTACATGGCGGGCGGCGCGGTGCTCGACCAGCTGGTCTCGATCCGCCGGGACCTGCCCATCTCGCTTCACGGCGTCGGACTTTCCCTGGGGAGTGCCGCCGGGCTCGACCGCGACCATCTCGCGGGCCTCAAGGCGA
>CAZZLX010000790.1:0-1879 GCA_964655235.1 uncultured Rhizobium sp. | reverse complement strand
GTCGCCTTGGACAAGGCGTCGCGACAGACCTGCAACGTGTCGCGCCAGATGTCCTCCGGGTCGTGCTCGACCCAGCCTTCCGCCGGGAAATGCTGACGGAGCTCGGCCTGCGCGCGGGCGAGCACGCCGCCCCGGGCGTCGAAGATCATCGCCCGCGTGCTCGTCGTCCCCTGATCGATTGCCAGGATCGCCTTCGCCGCCATCGCTTCCTCACCGTGGCATTTTCGTTACGGGCGATTATGCTGCGCGCTTTCTTTTCGGGGCAACGGGTGTACGACCTTCTGGTCATCGGCGGCGGGATCAACGGCGTGGGCATCGCCCGCGACGCACAGGGTCGCGGCCTCAAATGCCTGCTGGTCGAAGCCCGCGACCTCGCCTCGGCGACCTCGTCTGCTTCCTCCAAGCTGATCCATGGCGGGCTCCGATACCTCGAGCAGTACGAGTTCCGCCTCGTGCGGGAGGCGCTGATCGAGCGCGAGGTGCTGCTGAGGCTGGCGCCGCATCTCGTCTGGCCGCTCTCCTTCGTGCTGCCGCACCGGCCGCATCTCAGGCCCGCCTGGATGATCCGGCTCGGGCTATTCATGTACGATCACCTGGGCGGCCGCGAGCGCCTGCCGGGATCCTACGGCATCGAAACGCGCACGCATCCCTTCGGCAAGCCGCTCGCCTCCGACATCTCGCGCGCCTTCGTCTATGCCGACTGCTGGGTCGACGACGCCCGGCTGGTCGTGCTCAACGCGCGCGACGCCGCCGACCGCGGCGCCGAGGTCCGGACGCGCACGCGCTGCGTCGAGGCGAAGCGCGACGGCGGCGCCTGGCATGTCCGGCTCGTGGACGAAGCCGGAGCGCTGCGCGACGTGCAGGCGCGCGCGTTGGTGAATGCCGCAGGCCCCTGGGTCAACGACTTGATGGGTCAGGTGGTTCGCACCAACAGCCCCAAGCGCGTGCGCCTGATCAAGGGCAGCCATATTGTCGTGCCCCGGATCCACGACGGGGAGCAGGCTTATATCCTGCAGAACGAGGACCGGCGCATCGTCTTCGTGCTGCCCTACGAGGGTCGTTTCAGCCTGATCGGCACCACCGACGAGCCGTTCACCGGCGATCCGGCAACGGTCGCGATCTCCCCGGCTGAGACCACCTATCTCTGCGACGTCGTCACTAGGCACTTCCGCACGCGCGTGGCGCCCGACGACGTGATCTGGACCTACGCCGGCGTCCGCCCTCTGCACGACGACGCCGATGTCGAGGCATCTCAGGTCACGCGCGACTACGCCTTCGACCTGGATCTTGATCCGACAGGCGGCACGCCGCTGCTGTCGGTCTTCGGCGGCAAGATCACCACCTACCGCAAGCTCGCCGAGCACGCGCTCGACCGGCTGCTGCCGCATCTTCGGCGCGGCGAAAGAGCCTGGACCGGGACCGCCCCCCTTCCCGGCGGCGCCATGCCGAACGCCGATTTCGAGGGCTTCCTCACCGACCTGCAGCAGCGCCTGCCGTGGCTGCCCAATCCCCGCCGGCTCGCCCGCGCTTACGGCACCGAGATCGACAGGCTGGTCGGCGACGCCCGGTCGGCCAACGACCTAGGTCGCGACTTCGGGCTCGGTTTCACCGAGCGCGAGCTCGCCTATCTGGCCGAGCGCGAATGGGCGAGGATGCCCGACGACGTCTTGTGGCGGCGCTCGAAGCTCGGTCTCCATCTTTCCGCCGACGCGAAAGCCGGCATCGCCGATTGGTTCACAAGGAGAGGTTCATGAAGGTCGTCATCACCGGCGCCGCCGGGTTTCTCGGCAAGAAGCTCTCGCAGCGGCTCGCCGGCAATGTCACCCTGACCGGACGCTCCGGCAAGCCCGAGGCGATCACCAAGGTCACCCTGTTCGAC
>CAZZLX010000789.1:0-1880 GCA_964655235.1 uncultured Rhizobium sp. | reverse complement strand
GGTTGAAGCGATGGATCTCGTCGACGAACAGCAGCGTGCCGCCGCCGGAGACGCGGCGGCCCTTGGCCGCCTCGAACACCTTCCGCAGGTCGGCGACGCCGGAGAAAACCGCCGACAGCGGCTCGAAATGCAGGTCGGTGGCATCGGCCAGAAGCCGCGCGATCGTCGTCTTGCCGCAACCGGGCGGCCCCCACAGAACCATCGAGGCGAGCCGTCCGGAGGCGACCATGCGACCGATCGGTCCATCGGGGCCGATCAGGTGTTCTTGTCCGGCGACCTCATCGAGGCGTTTCGGCCGAAGGCGGTCGGCGAGCGGTCGCGGCGCGGCGGCTTCGAACAGGCCCGCCTGCGGCTTCATCCCTGCACCCGGACATTCATCACCCGTTCGCCGCGCTTGATCGAGAGACGCCAGCTCTCGCGCTCGCTGCCCACCGCACGGCGCAAGGCATCGACCGAGGCGATCTCGGCGTCGTTGACCTTGACGATGATGTCGCCGGTCTGGAGACCGAGGCGCTGGGCGACCGAGCCCTGGCGAAGCTGCATCACGATCACGCCGCGGCTGGTTCCTTCCAGCCCGAGCTCCTCGGCCAGTGCCGGCGAGAGGTTGGCGACCGTGGCACCCGAGAAAGGGTGCCGGCCCTGAAGCGGCGTGGCCTGGCGCGGCGGATCCTCGGGCGGCGCCTCAAGCGCGACCGTGTGACGGCGCTCGAGACCCTGGCGGATCACGCCGAGCTGCGCCATGCCGCCGACGCCGAGCGTGCCGATGCGGAACTTGAGCGCCTGCGGGTCCTCGACCTCGCGGCCGTCGATCGAGAGGATGACGTCGCCGACCTTGAGGCCGGCGCGCGCCGCCGGGCTGTTCGCCACCACGTTGTCCAGTATCACGCCACCGGGCCTGACCAGGCCGAGCGACGATGCGACGTCGGGACCCACGGCCTGGCCGCTGGCGCCGAACCACGGGCGGATCACGCGTCCGCCGCCGACGAGGCCTGAAACCACCGCCCGCACCATGTTCGCCGGCACGGCGAAGCCGATGCCGACCGAGCCGCCGCTCTGGGAGTAGATCGCGGTGTTGATGCCGATGACCTTGCCGTCCATGTCGAGCAAAGCGCCGCCCGAGTTGCCCGGATTGATCGCCGCGTCGGTCTGGATGAAGAAACGATAGTCCGAGATGCCGACCATCGTGCGGGCCGTCGCCGACACGATGCCGCTCGTGACCGTCTGCCCGACGCCGAAGGGATTGCCGATCGCCAGCACCAGATCGCCGACCTCGATGCCGTCGGAATCGCCGAGCTCGAGCGTCGGCAGGCCTTCGGCCGGCGCCTGCACGCGCAGCACGGCAAGGTCGGTGCGCTCGTCCGATCCGATCAAGGTCGCCTCGAGCTCGCGGCGGTCGTAGAGCACGACGCGGATCTCGTCGGCGCCTTTGATCACGTGATGGTTGGTGACGATGATGCCGTCCTTGCGGACGATGACGCCGGAGCCCAGCGAGTTCTGCTCGCGCTGCTGCTCGCCGCCGAGCTGATCCCCGAAGAAGCGGCGGAAGAACGGGTCGTTCATCAGCGGCGAGGCGCGCTCGCGGATGACCTTGCGGGTGAAGACGTTGACGACCGCCGGAGCCGAGCGCTTCACCAGCGGCGAGAAGGACTGCAGGACCTGGGCCCGGCTTTCGGGCACCTGACGGATACCGGGGACGACCGGCGTCTGGGCGGGAGCGGGTGCCGGGGCGAGGCCCAGCGCGGCCACGGCGACGAACAGGAGGGAAAGCCACTTCATGGCCGGGAATGTAGTGCCTGGGGCGCGCCCTTCCCAGGGGCGAGGCGCCGCAGAAGGGGCCCGGAAACGGCTATGAAACGGAAAGGGCGGACCCGAAGGTCCGC
>CAZZLX010000788.1:0-1893 GCA_964655235.1 uncultured Rhizobium sp. | reverse complement strand
GCCCCGGCCGGCATCATGCCGAAGTCGGAAGGCGCCAAGGAGCGCGGCAAGATCGAGCACATCGGCACCGGCCCGTTCCAGTTCGTCGAGTACGTGCCCGACAGCCATGTGCTGGTGAAGCGCTTCGACGGCTACAGCCAGAACATGAACTACCAGAAGCGCGACGGCTTCGGCGGCAAGAAGACCGCCTACTACGACACCGTCCGCTTCCGCCACATCCCCGAGCCGGGCGCACGCGCCGCTGCGCTCGAGGCGGGCGAGGTCCAGGCGATCGACGCGCTGGCGCCGTCTTCCTACAAGCGCCTCAAGGACAACAAGGCCGTCAAGATCTACGAGGCGATGCCCTGGGCCTACCAGACCATCATCATGAACGCCTCGTTCGGCCCAACCAAGGACGTCAAGGTCCGCCAGGCGATCATGGCGATCCTCGACACCGAGGAGATCATGGCCATCGCCGGTGAAGGCCTCTACCGCCTGACCCATGGCTGGCAGCATCCGGGCACCGGCTACTTCGCCGGCGACATCGGCAAGGAAAAGTACAACGTCAAGGACATCGCTGGCGCCAAGAAGCTGCTGGCCGATGCCGGGTACAGGGGCGAGGAGATCGTCGTCCTCACCGACTCGACCATCCAGAACCACCGCGACACCGGCGTCGTCGCCGCCGAGCAGCTGAAGAAGGCCGGCCTCAACATCAAGCTCAACACGGTCGATTGGCCGACCGCCTTCAATCTCCGCGACAAGCCGGACGGCTGGAGCCTCTGGACCCTCGGCATGGGCATCGAACCCTACGAAGGCCCCTACAACGTCGCCTCGTTCTTCACTACCGACCACGAGGGCAAGGGCGCGCAGTGGGTCTCCGACCCCGAGCTCGCCCGCGCCAACAAGGTGCTGACCACCTCGACCTCGCTCGACGAGCGGAAGAAGGCCTTCGCCGACTTCCAGAAGCGCATGTTCGAGTGGGTCCCGGCGATCAAGGTCGGCGACCTCGGCCGCTACCAGGCGACCCGCGCGAACGTGCAGGGCTACGCCCCGGCGCGCATCCCGCGCATGTGGGACGTCTGGACCGAGTAGTCGATCCATATACGCGACGTAAGAGACGGGGGGCTTCGGCCCCCCGTTTTCGTTTCCGGGTGCTACGATCGGGTCATCCCTTCCAAGGAGGCAGACCGATGTCGTTCTACCGAGGCATGACCTGCGAGAACGTGAAGCTCAGGGGCGACGGCGGCACGCCTATCACGGCTTATGTCGCCAGGCCGTCCGGAACCGGCCCCTTTCCCGGCATCGTGCTGATCCATCACATGCCGGGGTGGAGCGAGCTCTACATCGAGACGACGCGCCGCTTCGCCCATCACGGCTATATCGCGATCTGCCATAACCTCTACGAGCGCACCGGCAGCGCCGATCAGAATCCCGACGACGTCGCCGCCAAGGTGCGCGCCGAGGGCGGAATCCCCGATGCGCAGATGGTCGGCGATACCGCCGCAGCGGTCGCCTGGATGCGCTCGCAGTCCAGTCTCAACGGCAAGGTCGGCCTCTTCGGTTCCTGCTCCGGCGGCCACCACGCGCTGATCTACGCCAGCCAGCGGAAGGACGTGGACGCCTGCGCCGATCTCTGGGGCGGCCGTGTGGTGATGAGCAAGGAAGAGCTCAATCCGAAGACGCCGGTGGCGCCCATCGACATGACCAAGGATCTCTCCTGCCCGCTTCTCGGCATCTTCGGCAACGACGACCGCGCGCCGAGCCCCGAGCAGGTGAACCAGCACGAGGCCGAGCTCAAGAAGCAGGGAAAGAACTACGAGTTCCACCGCTACGACGGCGCCGGCCACGGCTTCTTCTACTGGCACCGGCCGCTCTACCGGGTCGAGCAGGCGATGGACGGCTGGGGCAAGGTGT
>CAZZLX010000787.1:0-1896 GCA_964655235.1 uncultured Rhizobium sp. | reverse complement strand
TGCGCGGGAAGATGCGCCGCCCTTCCGGGGCCTGCGCGATGCCGAAGCGGACGATCTCGAACGTGGGCAGTTGCGAGATGTCACGGCCTTCGAAGACGATCTTGCCGCCGGATGCGCGCGGATTCCCGCAGATCGTCATCAGCAGCGTCGTCTTGCCGGCGCCGTTGGCGCCGATCAGCGTGACGATCTCGCCTTTCCTGACCTCGATGTCGACGCCGTGCAGCGCCTTGATGTGACCGTAGGAGGTCGAGACGCCTTGTATCGAAAGCATCAGGCCCGCCCCTCCTGCTGGAGGTCTCCGGCGACCTCTGGCGGGAGCTGATCGGTCTCGTCTTCGCCGAGATAGGCGCGGATCACCGCCGGATCGCTGCGGACCTCGGCCGGCGTGCCGTCGGCGATCAAGCGGCCGTAATCGAGCACGACGATGTGGTCGGAGATGCCCATGACCACGCTCATGTCGTGCTCGATCAGCAGGATGCCGATCTTGTGCTGGTCGCGGATTTCCGTGAGGAGTTCACGAAGCTCGGCGGATTCGCGGGGGTTGAGGCCGGCTGCCGGCTCGTCGAGACACAGCAGCACCGGTCTGGTGCACATCGCGCGCGCGATCTCGAGCCGTCGCTGCGAACCATAGGGAAGATTGCCTGCCTCCCAATCAGCCTGATCAACAAGACCAAGACGATCGAGCCAGAAGCGCGCGAGGTCGATCGCCTGACGCTCGGCGTCGCGATAGGCCGACAATCCGAACAGGCCCGCGATCGTCCAGCCCGACGCCTTCATCAGCACGTTGTGCTGGGCGACGATCAGGTTCTCGAGCACGGTCATCCGCGGGAAGAGCCGGATGTTCTGGAAGGTCCGGGCGACACCGGCCTTTTGGGCAATGCGGAACCCGTCCATCCGCTCGAGCAGGAACTCCCCGCGGGCGCCGGTCAGCTTCAGACGCCCCACAGGCGCGTTGTAGAAGCCGGTCAGGCAGTTGAAGACCGTGGTCTTGCCGGCGCCGTTGGGGCCGATGATCGCCGTGATCTCGCGATCATAGGCGGTGAACGATACGTCGTTGACGGCCACGAGGCCACCGAAGCGCATCGTCAGATGCTCGACCTGGAGCAAAGCCGCCTTAGTCATCGGCGCCGGCCTTGGCCGCCTGCGGCAGGCGGATCGAAGGATCACGATGCGCGAGCAGGCCGCGCGGCCGCCAGATCATGATGCCGACCATCGCCGCGCCGAAGGCGAGCATGCGGAACTGCGCGAGCTCGCGGAAGAACTCAGGGATGCCGATCAGCAGCACCGCCGCCAGCACCACACCGACCTGGCTGCCCATGCCGCCGAGCACGACGATGGCGAGGATCACCGCGGACTCGATGAAGCTGAAACTCTCCGGGCTGATGAATCCCTGGCGCGTCGCGAAGAAGGCGCCGGCGAAGCCTGCGAACATCGCGCCGATGGCGAATGCGGTGAGCTTGGTGTTCGTCGGGTTGATGCCGAGCGCGCGACAGGCGATCTCGTCCTCGCGCAGCGCCTCCCAGGCGCGGCCGATTGGCAGCTTGCGGATGCGCAGCGTGAAGGCGTTGGTGATCAGCGCCAGGGCCAAGATCAAGTAGTAGAGGAAGATGATCCGGTGCTCGGGCGAGAAGTCGATGTCGAAGAACTGATGGAAGGAGGTCGTGCCCTCCGGGGGGTTGTTGCTGAAGGGCATGCCGAAGAACGACGGCCGCGGAATGCTGCTGATGCCGTTTGGGCCGCCCGAGAAGGAGGCCCAGTTGAGCAGGACGATGCGGATGATCTCGCCAAAGCCCAGCGTGACGATGGCGAGATAGTCACCGCGAAGCCGCAGCACGGGGAAACCCAGGATCACGCCGAAGAAGGCAGCGAAGAGACCCGCGAGCGGCAGGCAGGCCC
>CAZZLX010000786.1:0-1897 GCA_964655235.1 uncultured Rhizobium sp. | reverse complement strand
CCGGCCTCTCCGAGGATTGGCTCGAGCGCACCAATCTCCGGGTCGAGCCGACCCGGTTCCGGAAGGAGCTGCTGCGCTCCCAGGGCAAGACCGTGGGCCGCCTCGACACCCGCTATCTCGGCGAGGACTACGACGACGCCGGCGAGTTCCCGGAATCCGATCCGGCAGGGCACGGCATTGGCGGCGCCTATACCGCCGCGATGAACGATTATCTAACCCGGACGCTGCAGGTTGATATGGACCGGCCCTATACGGTCTTCAACGCCGACGCGCTGCGCCAATGGGACTGGTACGGCCCCAAGGAGAAGCAGCAAATGCGCTGGCCGGGTTACGTCAACGTGGCGCCCGAGCTCGGCCGGGTGCAGCGCGAGAACCCGGCGCTGAAGGTGCTGATGGCGAACGGTCTCTACGATCTCGCGACGCCCTTCTTCGCGGTCGAGACGACCATCGCCGGCAACGGCATCGACGCCGGCCGCATCGACATGACCTACTACGAGGCCGGGCACATGATGTACGTGCACGAACCGTCGCTGAAGCAGCTGGTGGCCGATTTCCGCCGGCTGGTGACGGGGAAGAAGTAGACCGCTAGCATGTTCTGGAACCGGTGCCGGGGCATGGCGCCGCAAGGGAGGCAAGAAATGATCGGACGGATACTCGGTCTCGGACTCGCGGCGGTGCTCGCCGCCGGCCCGGCGATGGCGCAGGACAAGGTCAGGGTGGGATTCATCGCCACCTTCTCAGGTCCCGGTGGCGTGCTCGGCAAGCACCTGCATGACGGCTTCATGCTCGGCATCGACCATTCGGGCGGCAAGCTCGGCGGGCTCACGCCCGAGGTGATCCAGGAGGACGACCGGCTGGCGCCGGACGTCGGCCTCCAGGTCGCCAAGAAGCTGATCGAGCGCGACAAGGTCGACGTGATGGCCGGCGTCATCTTCTCGAACGTGATGATGGCGATCTACAAGCCGGTCATGGATGCCGGCATCCCGTTCATCAGCTCGAACGCCGGCCCGTCGCCGATCGCGGGCGCGCAGTGCTCGCCGATGTTCTTCTCGACCTCGTGGCAGAACGACGGTGCGCACGAGGCCATGGGCAAGCACGCCCAGGACAAGGGCTACAAGAACGTCTACCTGATGGCGCCGAACTACCAGGCGGGCAAGGACGCGCTCGCCGGCTTCAAGCGCTTCTACAAGGGCAACATCGCCGACGAGGTCTACACGACCGTCAACCAGCTCGACTACTCGGCCGAGATCACCCAGCTCCGCGCCGCCAAGCCGGACGCGGTCTACGTGTTCTACCCGGGCGGCATGGGCATCAACTTCGTCAAGCAGTACGGGCAGGCTGGCCTCACCAGCCAGACGCCGCTGCTCTCGGCCTTCACCATCGACTCGACGACGCTGCCGGCTCAGGGGGATGCCGCGATCGGCACCTTCACCACGGCGTTCTGGGCGGTCGACCTCAAGAACGCGGTGAACGAGAAGTTCGTCGCCGACTACCAGAAGAAGTACAACGAGATCCCCTCGACCTATTCGGCGCAGGCCTACGACACGGCGCTGATGCTGAACGCGGCGATCAAGGAGAACGGCGGCAAGGTCGACGACAAGAAGGCGCTGGCGGCGGCGCTCAAGAAGGCGAGCTTCGACTCCGTCCGCGGCGGCAAGCTCAAGCTCAACACCAACAACATCCCGATCCAGAACTTCTACCTGCTGGAGACGGTGAAGGGCGCCGACGGCAAGCTGGTCTCGGTCAACCGTGCGACCGTGCTGACCGACCACGCCGACGCCTATGCCAAGGACTGCCCGATGAAATAGGGCGTCCGAGCCCCCCTCCCTAACCCTCCCCCGCTAGGGGGGAGGGGTACACGAGTCGGAACTCCTCCCCCTCGACGGGGGCGGGTAGG
>CAZZLX010000785.1:0-1901 GCA_964655235.1 uncultured Rhizobium sp. | reverse complement strand
GGCGCCTAGCTGGAAGCGGCTCCAGAGGACGCGGCGGAGATCGGCGCCGACGAGCTCCGAAGTATCGAGCACCTCGTCCGCATGTTCCCGCACCGGAAGCATCAGCGTCCGCTCTTTTAGGATGCCGTCGGCGAGCGGACGGTCGACCGCAATCGGATGGCGGCGCCGGGTCTCAGTGAACCGGCGCGCAAGGACCTCCGCGTCACAGTCCAGGAACAGAAGGCGGACATCGAGGTCGACACGCCGCTTGAGCCTGTCGACCTCGGCCAGCAACGGGTCGACGGCGAAGTCCCGGCCACGGACGTCGACGCCGACGGCGATCGGGCGGCGTTGGGCCGCGTTGGGCGCCAACAGAGCCGGAAGCAGAGCGATCGGCAAGTTGTCGACGGCTTCGTAGCCGATGTCCTCGAGCGCCTTCAGGCTGGACGACCGTCCCGCGCCTGAAAGTCCCGTCACGAGGATCACCGGCTGCCGGTCGTCCGCCTCGATGCGGGAGCCGGCAGAGGCCGTGACCGTGGTTGTGGCCATGGGGGGCGCATTATCGGACTACGCCTCCCTCCAGGGCAAGGCGCAGCTTCGCAGGTGCAGAAGCCTCAAAAGGCGCAATATTTATCAAAGGGATAGGGACATCAAGGAAGGTCCTGGAGAGCACCTGCGGCAGGCGCTCGACGCCCTCTGGAGGAACGAGTTGGGCGACCAGCGCGACCTCGGCTTCGGCGCGAAATGCCACTCTGCAGATTCCGACTCCGCGCGCCTCGATCAGACCCGCGAGGCTCGGCGCGGGTGATGCAAACAACATCACCCCGCGTCGCGAGAGAACTACCCGGTCGTCGGCGACCAGTCTCCAGCCCGACTCCATCAACCGCAACGCGAGGTCGGACTTGCCGCTCCCAGGTGGGCCGATAAGAAGAACCGCCTGTTCGCCCAACGCGACCGCGGTCGCGTGGATCGTTGGTGGGATCTCCTCGCTCACCGTCGGGGCAGGCGGACGACGAAGCGGGCGCCGATGATCCGCCCGGTGTCGTCGCGCCGGTTCTCCGCATGGATGGTGCCGTCGTGGGCCTCGACGATCTGGCGCGAGATCGAGAGGCCGAGGCCGGAATGCGTGCCGAAGCGCTCACATTTCGGCCGCTCGGTATAGAAGCGGTCGAAGATCGCCGCGAGCTTGGCCTCCGGAATACCGGGCCCCTGGTCCTCGACCGTGATGGTGACCCAGTCCGCATCGCTCACGGCTCCCAGCACGACGGTGCCGCCTGGCGGGCTGAAGGATACGGCGTTCGCGATCAGATTGCGGATCACCTGAACGAGGCGGTCCTCAATTCCGGGCGCGGACAGACCCCGGTTTGGCCCGATCGCGAGCGTCAGGCGGACGCCGCCTTCCTCGAGCATCGCCTCGTGCATCTCGACCAGGGTCGCCAGCATGCGGCCGACATCGACCGGCGCCAGCTCGGCCCGGCTCAGCTCGGCATCGATCCGGGAGGCGTTCGAAATGTCGCTGATCAGCCGGTCGAGGCGCTGAACGTCCTCGAGCACGATCGCCATCAGACGCTTCTGCTTTTCCGGGTCCGTCAGGCGGCTCGCGGTCTCGACCGCGCTCCTGACGGAGGTGAGCGGGTTCTTGATCTCGTGCGCGACGTCGGCAGCAAAGCGCTCGATCGCGTCCAGACGGTTGGACAGCGCCTCGGTCATGGCACGGAGCGATACCGAAAGGTCGCCGATCTCGTCGCCGCGGCGCGAGAAGTCCGGAATGGCGTTGCCACCGCGATGGCCGGCGCGCACGCGCTCGGCCGCGAGCGCCAGTCGCCGGATCGGCCGGGCGATGACGCCAGCGAGATAAAGGGAAGCGAGCACCGTCACCAGGAGCGCCTGGCCGAAGAAGCGCAGGATGTCGTAGCGGACCG
>CAZZLX010000784.1:0-1904 GCA_964655235.1 uncultured Rhizobium sp. | reverse complement strand
CGCGACCCTCGCGTCCTTCCGTCCGGGCGGCTATGGCGGCTACTCGCCGTCGGTGCCGCTGTCGCGCGGGATGGCCGAGGCGGCGGCGACCTACCAGGCGCCGTTCATGCGCTCCTCGCCCTCCGCGCCGCCGGAGGCACCGGAACCGGATGCGGCCGAGGTCGAGCAGCCGCTCGGTGCCGCCCGCTGCCAGGTCCACGGCACCTACATCGTGGCGCAGACGGCCGACGGGCTCGTCATCGTCGATCAGCATGCCGCCCATGAGCGGCTGGTCTACGAGCGGATGAAGGCATCGCTCGCCAATGGCGGGATCAAGCGCCAGGGGCTGCTGCTGCCCGAGGTGGTCGAGCTGGGAGACGCGGGGGCGGCGCGTCTGGTGGAGCGGCAGGCGGAGCTGGCCGAGCTCGGCCTGGTGCTCGAGGCCTTCGGCCAGGGTGCCGTCGTCGTCCGCGAGGTGCCGGCGCTGCTGGGCCAGGCCGATGTCGCCGGCCTCGTCCGCGACCTCGCCGACGAGCTGCAGGAATTCGATCAGGCGCTGTCGCTGAAGGACCGTCTCGCCGATGTCTGCGGCACGCTTGCGTGCCACGGCTCGGTTCGTGCCGGGCGCCGGCTGGCGCCGTCCGAAATGGATGCGCTGCTCCGCCAGATGGAGGTCACCCCCCACGCCGGCCAGTGCAATCACGGACGGCCGACCTATGTCGAGCTCAAGCTCGCCGACATCGAGCGCCTGTTCGGACGGAGATGAGGGAACTGAAGCGATGAAGAAGCTCATCACTTTTCTGCTCTCTTTCGCCATCCTCGGTGGCGTGGTGGCGTCCCCCGATGCCTTCGCCCAGGAAAAGAAGAAGAAGAAGGGCAGCGACGAGATGACCTACGAGCGGAAGCTTCCGCCCAACTTCGCGCCCTTCGGTCCCTACACGGTCACCAACTACCAGGAAGGCAAGTTCTTCGAGGGCCGCGTCTCGATCGCGATCGAGGCGACCGACGTCACCGCGCGCGGCGTGATCTGGCAGAACAAGCAGCTGGTCAACGGCATCATCCAGCCGCTGGCGGTCAAGCTGTTCGAGCAGGGCCGGCCGACGCCATCGCGGATCGAGACCTTCAAGAAGGAAGCCGGCATCAAGCTCGACGCCCGCTTCAAGGACAAGATCAAGTCGATCTACGTGAGGGAAGTGATGGGCTGAGGCCCGGCCTCGCCCGGTGCCTTCGCCACGACCAGCCTCGCCGCGCCGTAGCGGCGCTCGTCCAGGATCTCGAAGCCGTCGGGCGCCTCGAAGTCTTCCTTGGCCGCGACCTCGATCGTGACCAGCGCGCCAGCTGCTATCCAGCCGCCGTCGAGAAGTGCTGTCAGCGCCGGCGCCGCCAGGCCGGAGCGATAGGGGGGGTCGAGCAGGACCAGGCTTGCCGGCAGGGTCGGGCCGTCGATCGCATCGCCCGGATGCGTCGCGTCACGCGCGATCACCGTCGCCTGGCCCGCGATCCCGAGCTTGCCGAGGTTGAGGCGGATCGCGGCCAATGCCTGCGGCAGGGCCTCGATGAAGGTGCAGTGCGCGGCACCTCGCGACAGCGCTTCGATCCCGAGCGCGCCGGAGCCCGCGAAGACGTCGAGTACGCGCGCCCCTTTCAGCGGGAATCCTTCGCGATGCTCGAGGATGTTGAAGAGCGCCTCGCGGGCGCGATCCGAGGTCGGCCGCACGTCGAGGCCTTCCGGCGCGACGAGGGGGCGTCGCTTGAGGCTACCGCCGACGACGCGCATCGCGTGGACGGCTTCCTGCCGGTTTGCCGGCAGGCTTCGTTGCGGCGGGCGGGACCTTCGGTGCGAGACCGAGCTGTTCGCGCACCACCTTCCTCTGCACCTCGTCGATCTCGCCAGGGCACAGGTCACCTAGCTGGAACGGCCCGTA
>CAZZLX010000783.1:0-1904 GCA_964655235.1 uncultured Rhizobium sp. | reverse complement strand
GACGCCGGTGACGAACAGGTTGTTGGCATCGATGTCCGGCCGCGCCGCGGCGACGTCGACCGCCGCCATCATGTCGTCGTAGTCGGGGCCGGGAAACCGGTCGTGCAGCGCGTTGGCAAACGCCTCGCCATAGCCGGTCGAGCCGCAGGGATTGGTGAACAGGATCGCGTAGCCGGCCGCCGCCAGCAGCTGGTACTTTATCGAGAAGCGGTTGCCATACTGGGCGTAGGGCCCGCCATGGATCTCAAGGATCATCGGGTGCGGGCCCTTGCCCTTCGGCTTCATCAGCCAGCACTGGACCTTGCGGCCCTCGCCGCCCTCGACCCAGAACATCTCGGCCGTATGGAAGCCGTTGAGCTCGCGCGCATAGGCATCGTTGAGGCCAGTGACCGTCCGCGCCGGTCCGGACGGCGGCACCACGACGACCTCGGCCGGGACATCGATCGCCGAGCGGATGTAGGCGACGGTGCCGTCGCCGGCTACCGAGAAGCCGCCGCTGGCATAGGGCATCTCGATCGAGGCGCCGACGTCCTCGGCGACCGTCATCGTCTTGCCGTCGAGCGTGACACGCGCGATCTCGCGGCGCCCTTCAGCCTCGTAGGTCACCAGCAGCGCCTTGCTGTCCGGCGTCCAGGCGATGTCCTCGATGCTGCGGTCGAAGTTCGGCAGGATCTCCTTCGCCTCGCCGCCGCCGATCGGCATCACGAACAGGCGCCGACGCTTGAAGCTGAAACGATCATCGTTCGCCTGGGTATAAGCCAGCGACCTGCCGTCGGGGGACGGCGCCGGACGGCTGACCCGTCCCCCATGCTTCGTCACCTGGCGGACGCCGCTGCCGTCGGCGCGCACGGCGTGGATCTCGGTCTCGGACGGCGTCACGTCCCAGTCCGGCCGCTGCGTGCCAGTGAACAGGATCTCGCTGCCGTCGGTAGACCAGACCAAGCCCGGCGGATTGAGGTGCGGCATGCCGTTCCACCAGGTGCCTTTGGTCACCTGCTTGGGCGGCGAGGAGCCGTCGGCCATCGCAACCAGCACCTGGTAGCTGCCCTCCGGCCATTCGCCGTAGGAGTCGTGGCGATAGACCACGCGTTCGGTGTAGCGGACGCCGGGCGCCCAGGTGGCGCCCGCCGGCGGCTTGGCGAGACCCAGCCAGTCCGGCATCGGCTCCTCGATCCGCATCTGGAAAGCGACGCGGGTTCCGTCCGGCGACCACGCGAGCTCGCGTATCGGCCGCGCGCTCTCGGTCAGCATCGCAGCCGTGCCGCTCTGTACGTCGCGAACGATGACCTGGGTCTTGTCGCCTGATTTCCTCAGCATCGCGATCCGGCGACTGTCCGGCGCCCAGCGCGCAACGATCACGCCCGCGGTTTCCGGCACCTCGGTCCAGGTCTGCCGGTCCGACGAGACCTTGATGACGTTCTTCTTCTCATCGGTCGCGATTTCGCGCGTCGTGTGCACGTAGAAGATCAGGCGTCCGTCCGGAGATATCTGGGTTTCGCCGGCGCTCACGAACGAGAACACGTCCATCGCACGGCGAGGCTGGGTGGTCATGGAACTTCCCTGTTCAGGAATGAAGATCTTTTGCAGGCCAAACGCGCGGAAACGATGCGCAGTCCATCTTGTCCCCGTGCTTGAGGCCAGGATCGGAGGTCGGGATGGCGACCTCCCCCGAATGCACGCAGTACCGGGCATCGTCGCCCGTCCAGCGCGTCGCGAGCGCACGGCGCCGGTGCGCCATCGAGGCATTTCCCGGCGCGCCGTGCACGATCATCGCCTGGAACACCAGGCAGTCCCCCGGTTCCATGTCGTAGCTGATGACGTCGTAAGCGGCCCGGTTGCCGTCGATGTCTGGCATCGCTTCCAACGTCCGCTCCCGGTAAGGGCTGCCGTCGACGAAATGGTAC
>CAZZLX010000782.1:0-1905 GCA_964655235.1 uncultured Rhizobium sp. | reverse complement strand
AAGGTGAAGGGACTACAGCAGGTCGAGCGAGTGCGCACGCTCAGCTTCTAAAACGATGCCCCGTCGCGGATAGACCGCGACGGGGCCGTTCGAGCTACATGTCGATCTTCTTGGCGGCGCCCTGCGCCTTTTCCGTAGCGTTCCGCTCCTTCGACATCCATCCGTCGCCGGAGAGCACGAGACAGGAGACGCCGTTCGGTCCAGTAGCGAGCACCGTCCAGGTGCCGGACGAGGACGCCAGGACCTCGAAGAGCCCGCCGCTATGGGTCACGCCGACCGACTCCGGCTCCTCGTCGAACTCGGCCTTGAGCTTCTCGACGAGCGCCGCGCGCGGGGCGCAAAGCTGCTGGCTGCCGCCCGGCATCCGCTGCGCGTAAGCCGCACCCGCGGACAGCGCCGTCAGGGCCGAAGCCGCGAGGATCGTGGTTTTGCGAAGCATCCGAGTACCTTCCTTTCAGGACCGGCCTCGTCGAGCGACGTGGCTATCCGTTCATCTGCGAACTCAAACGCCGATGAACCGAAAGGGGCACCGTGACCAATCCGTGACCCCCTTAAGGCCTGAAAAACTTGAATATTCGAATCACGCGCGGGGCAGGAGATCGACCGCTCGCTTGCCGTCCTTGGTGCGCCGATCTGGATCCGCACCCGCCTTCGCGAGTGCCTCGATCCAGTCCTTCTTGCCGTTGCTCGCGGCGATCAGCAGAGCCGAATAGCCCTCGTCCTGCACGGCATCGACATCGCTCACCGGAGTGAGCGCCTCGATCAGCGCGAGGTCAGTCGACCGCCCCGCAGCGGCGGCATGGATCGGAAGGTTGCGCTCGAAGGAGCGCGACCAGATCCGCGCATCGGCACCGCGCGCCACGAGATACTGCACCGCCGACGTGCGGCCGAAGAACGCCGCCAGATGCAGCGGCGTCCAGCCGTCGGGCGAGAGCAGGTCGATCGTGCACGGCGCGGTCTCCGAGAACTGGCGCAGGCGGATCACGTCGCCCATGGCCGCCGACTCATGGACGCCGGAACGATGCCCGGCGGCGACGAGAGCCGACGCGGCGGCCTCCCTGCCCCGGTAGACGCAGTGAAGGACGAGGCTCGCACCGGAGACGTCGTGAAGCGCCGGCCGGCCGCTCCGACGATAGGCCGCGACGATCTGCATATCGGTCTTGGAGTCGAGGTCGAAGGCGTCCTGGCTCATGTCCGGCTCCCGCTCTGGCTCGGCCCGCTCAAGTCGGCGGCAGCATCGAGGAAGGCGCGCACCAATGCTAGCCCCCGGCGCTCCTCCAGGCAGACTACGTATTCGGCGACGGCGAGATCGGCGCCGGCGACCTGGATCCGATGGAAGCGGTCTCCGGGCCGGAACTCGCTCTCGAACACGACGCCGATGCCGAAGCCGGCGGCGACCGCTTCGCCGACACCCTCGCGGCTCTCGACCTCGATGATGGCCCCGGGACGGACGGCCGCCGCCGCCAGCGTCGCCTCGAAGACGCCGCGGGTGACCGACCCGCGCTCGCGCAAGACCATGTCCTGCCCGGAGAGCTCGGCGAGGCGAATGCGCCGCCTTCCGGCCCAGGGATGCTTGTGCGGCACGAAGAGCACGAGCCGGTCGGACCGGAACGGCAAGGTGAACAGGCGCGGATCGGAGGTGAGCTTCGCCATCACCACGACATCGGCCTCGTAGTCGAACAGGCGGCGCAGAACCGTGACAGAGTTGCCGAGGCTGAGCGAGAAGGTGAGGCCGCCGTGCCGTCGCTTGAGCTCGGCCAGGATCGGCACCGCGTGATAGGCGGAGTCGGCGCTGACCCGGAGATGCCCCTGGGTCAGCGCGGCGGTGCCGGAGAGCAGCGCGCGGGCCTCCTCCTCGAGAGCGAACATGCGGTCGGTCAGCGCGTAGAGGCTCTGGCCGAGCTC
>CAZZLX010000781.1:0-1913 GCA_964655235.1 uncultured Rhizobium sp. | reverse complement strand
CCGGCGCCATGAGCCTCTGGGGTGCCCGACCGAACCCGCCGATCGCCGATCAGCTTCTCTTCCCCGATCCGTTCGACTTTGCCGCCACCGGCACGTTCAAGGGTCCGCTCGCCGACCTGGCGACCTGGCGCGACGCCGGCGGAACGCTCGATCTCAGCCGCGTGGTGCTGATATGGGGACCGCTGAAGCTCGACGGCGATGCGACGCTGTCGCTCGACGGCCAGATGCGGTTGCTCGGCGCCGGGACGGCACGGCTTCAGGGCCTGAATCCGCTGCTCGACCGGCTGGTCGCCAAGGGCCAGGTCCGTCCCCAGGACGCCTCGGTCGCCAAGGTGGTGCTGGGCTTGCTGGCGAAGCCGACCGCCGATGGCGGCTCCGAGATCACCGTGCCGATCACCGCGCAGGACGGAAAGCTGTTCCTCGGGCCCGCCGCGGTGGCAACGCTTCGCCCGATCGGCAGCAGTCGGCCTTAAGCCTGCTTCGCCTCGATGATGCTGCGGCGGATCGCACGCGTCCGCGTGAAAAGCTCCTGCAGCTTGTGGCCTTCGCCCCAGCGGATCGCGCGCTGCAGGTGGATCAGGTCCTCGGTGAAGCGCTGAAGCATCTCCAGCACGGCTTCACGGTTGTTGAGGAAGACGTCCCGCCACATGACCGGATCGGACGCTGCGATGCGGGTGAAGTCGCGGAAGCCGCCGGCCGAGAACTTGATCACCTCGGACTTGAGCGTGGTCTCCAGATCGTCCGCGGTGCCGACGATCGTATAGGCGATCAGGTGCGGCAGGTGCGAGGTGATCGCCAGCACCAGATCGTGATGCTCGGCGTCCATGGTCACGACGTTCGAGCCGAAAGCGGTCCACATGGCGCTGACCTTCGCAGTCGCGTCCGCGTCGCTGTCGGCCTCCGGCGTCACGATCGCCCAGCGCCCCTTGAACAGCGCGGCGAAGCCGGCATCGGGGCCTGAATTCTCGGTGCCGGCGACCGGATGACCGGCGACCCAGCGCGCATGCTTCGGAAGCCTCGGCTTAACCGCCTCGATCGCCTTCTGCTTCACCGAGCCGACATCGGTGACGATCGCGCGCTGCTTCAGCGCCGGCCCGATCGCGTCCGCAATCGACTCGTAGGTCGAGATCGGCGTGCAGATGATTACGATGTCGGCGCCGGCCGCCGCCTTCGCTGCGTCCGTGTGCGCCTCGACGCAGAGCCCGAGCTCGACCGCGCGCTTGCCGTGCGCCTCGTTGATATCGCCGACGACGATCTCGCGGCAGACGCCGTGCTCCTTGAGAGCGCGCGCGATCGATGAGCCGATGAGCCCGATGCCGATGATCGCGACGCGATCGAAGATCTCAGCCACGGAGACACTCCGTCAGCGTCTCGATCAGCGCCTTGTTCTCATCCTCGGTGCCAATCGAGAAACGGAAGCAGTCGGTCATCCCGTAGGTCTTCATCTCGCGCATGAAGATGCCCTTGTCGGCACAGAAGGCGAGGATCTGGTCGGGCGTCTTGCCGGTCTTGGCCGGCACGCGCACCAGCATGAAGTTGGCGACCGTCGGCTGCGGCTCAAGGCCGAGCGCCTTGAGCTGCTCCTGGATGCGCGGAACCCAGATGCGATTGTGGGTCTTGGATCGGTCCTGAAACGGCACGTCCTCGAGGGCGGCGACGCCGGCCGCCTGGGCCGCGGCGTTGACGTTGAAGACGCCATGCACGCGGTTCAGCACATCGACCACCGCCGGCGCGCCATAGCCCCAGCCGAGCCTAAGCGCGGCGAGGCCGTACATCTTCGAGAAGGTGCGCAGCATGATGACGTTGGGCGCCTTCTCCGCGAGCTCGGCGCCGTCGGCGTAGTCGTTGCGCTCTACGTACTCGGCGTAGGCCGCGTCCAGCACGAGCACGACATGCTTCGGCAGCGCCGCCCA
>CAZZLX010000780.1:0-1917 GCA_964655235.1 uncultured Rhizobium sp. | reverse complement strand
GTCGAGGCCTACCGCGACATGGGCTACCTGCCCGAGACCATGCGCAACTACCTGCTGCGCCTGGGTTGGGGCCACGGCGACGACGAGATCATCTCGACCAAGCAGGCCATCGAATGGTTCGACATCAAGGACGTCGGCCGCAACGCAGCCCGCCTCGACATCCCGAAGCTCGACAACCTGAACGGCCACTATCTCCGCGAGGCCGACGACGCGCGGCTGGCCGAGCTGGTGGTAGAGCGTCTGAAGGACGTGGATCCGGTCGGGCGCTCGCGCATCGAGCGCGGCATGGCCGGCCTCAAGGCCCGCGCGAAGACGCTGATCGAACTCGCCGAGAACGCCCGCTTCTACACCCTGAAGCGGCCGATCCCGATCTCCGAGAAGGCCAAGGCCCTGCTGACGCCGGAGGCGAAGAAGCTGCTGGCCGACCTTTCGCCGGCGCTGGCGTCGACCGACTTCTCGGAGGCCGCCCTGGAGGCCGCCGTCCGCGCTTTCGTCGAGACCGCCCAGGTTAAGCTGGGACAGGTGGCGCAACCGCTCCGCGCGGCGCTCGCCGGCGAGCCGACTTCACCCGGTATTTTCGAGGTCGCCGCCATTCTCGGCCGCGAGGAAACCCTCGGTCGCATCGCCGACGCCACGCGACAAGGTTAACGTTTCCGCAATGCAGCAAACCGCTTGGCAGCGCGCCAAGCGTATGTTTCTCTTCGTTCTATTCCTTTCTCCCGGGGGACCTTCCCATGACCGCCAAAGGCAAAGTCGCGACACTCACCGATGCGGATGGCAAATCCATCCAGCTGCCGATCATCGAGGGCACGATCGGTCCCAGCGTCATCGACGTCCGCAAGCTCTACGGCGACACCGGCCACTTCACCTACGACCCGGGCTACACCTCGACCGGCAGCTGCGAGTCGAAGATCACCTATATCGACGGCGACAAGGGCATCCTTCTGCATCGCGGTTACGCGATCGAGGACCTCGCTGAGAAAGGTGATTTCCTCGAGGTCGCCTACCTGATCCTGAACGGCGAGCTGCCGAACAAGCAGCAGAAGACCGACTTCGTCCAGAACGTGACCTATCACACGATGGTTCACGAGCAGATGACGCAGTTCTGGCGCGGCTTCCGCCGCGACGCGCATCCGATGGCAGTGATGTGCGGCGTCGTCGGCGCGATGGCAGCGTTCTATCACGACTCCACCGACATCTCGGATCCGAAGCAGCGCGAGGTCGCCTCGTACCGCCTGATCGCCAAGATGCCGACGATCGCGGCGATGGCCTACAAGTACTCGGTCGGCCAGCCCTTCATGTACCCGCAGAACAAGCTCAGCTACGCCGAAAACTTCCTCTACATGATGTTCGGTGTGCCGTGCGAGGACTACAAGATGAGCCCGGTCCTGGCGAAGGCCATGGACCGCATCTTCATCCTGCACGCCGACCACGAGCAGAACGCCTCGACCTCGACCGTGCGTCTGGCCGGGTCGTCGGGCGCCAACCCGTTCGCCTGCATCGCCGCTGGCATCGCCTCGCTGTGGGGCCCGGCGCATGGCGGCGCCAACGAGGCGGTCCTGACGATGCTCGGCGAGATCGGCTCCAAGGACAAGGTCGGCGAGGCGGTCAAGCGCGCCAAGAGCAAGGACGACAGCTTCCGCCTGATGGGCTTCGGCCACCGGGTCTACAAGAACTTCGACCCGCGCGCGAAGATCATGCAGAAGACCTGCCACGAAGTGCTGGGCGAGCTCGGCATCAAGGACCCGCTCCTCGACGTCGCCATGGAGCTGGAGAAGGTGGCGCTCCAGGATGACTACTTCGTCCAGCGTAAGCTCTACCCGAACGTCGACTTCTACTCGGGCATCATTCTCAAGGCGATGGGCATCCCGACCTCGATGTTCACCGCTATCTTCGCGCTCGCGCGCACCGTGGGCT
>CAZZLX010000779.1:0-1919 GCA_964655235.1 uncultured Rhizobium sp. | reverse complement strand
AGGGAGGCGAGCGCCGTCGCCTGGGTCATCGAGCTAGCTCCGTCTCCCTCAGCCGCGCGACGTAGCGGGCGAGGAGGTCGATTTCGAGATTGACGCGACTCCCGACGCCAAGCCGGCGAAAGGTCGTCTGCGTCCAGGTATGGGAAATGATGTTGACGCCGAAGCGCCTCCCGTCAACCTCGTTGACGGTCAGGGATACTCCGTCGACGCAGACCGAGCCCTTGGACGCGATGAAGCGAGCCAGGGCGTCGGGCGCCTCGAACACGATCCGGTGGCTTGCTCCCTCCTCCCTGACCGAGACGACGGAGCCGACGCCGTCAACATGGCCCGAGACGAGGTGCCCGCCGAGTTCGTCGCCGAGCCGGAGAGCGCGCTCCAGGTTGATCTCGGTGCCCACCTTCCAGTCGCCGAGCGTGGTGACCGAGAGGGTTTCGCCGGAGGCATCGACCGCGAAGTGGCCTGGCGTCGTCTCGACCACGGTCAGGCAGCATCCCGAGCAGGCGATCGAGGCGCCGAGATCAATCGAGGCCGTATCGAACGCCGTCGCGATCACGAAACGCCGGTCGCCGCGGTCGGCGACGGACGCGACGCGCCCGACATCGGTGACTATTCCCGTGAACATGGCGATTACCTACGCCGTTCGGGCATAGGTTTCCATCATATCGTCGCCGAGCGCGACCTGGCCGATCCGCTTCCAGCGCGGCGCCTGGGCCAGCCGCTCGACGCCGATAGCCGCCGCGCCGGGCACGCCGTCGCCGCCGATCACGATCGGCGCGCGGAACCAGACGAGCCGGTCGATGCAGCCGGCCGCCATCAGGCTGGCGATCAGCCTGCCGCCGCCTTCGACCAGGAGACGGGTCAGTCCGCGCTCGCCGAGGATCTTGAGAGCGGCGGCGATGTCCGGCCGCCCGACTTCCTCAGGCGGCACCTCGAGCACGTCGACCCCGAGATCGGTGAAGGCCTTGACCCGGAGCGGGTCGTTACCGGGCAGAGCCATGACCCAGGTCGGCGCCTCGCGCGCGGTCATCACCAGCTTCGAGGTCAACGACATCCGGAGCCGGCTGTCGACGACGATACGGACGGGCTTCCGGTGCTCGGCACCGGCGACTCGGACGGTAAGCTTCGGATCGTCGGCCATCGCCGTCGCGACGCCCACCATGATCGCGTCGTGGTCGGCGCGCAGGCGATGGCCCTCTTCCCGCGCCGCCTCGCCGGTGATCCATTGGCTCTCGCCAGTATGGGTGGCGATACGGCCGTCGAGGCTGGTCGCGAGCTTCGCCGTCACCATCGGCCGGCCTTCGGTGGTCCGGGTGAAGAATCCGAGATTGATCTCGCGCGCCGCCACGGCCCCCTCGCCGACTTCGACCACGATCCCGGCCTCGCGAAGCCGGGCGAAGCCCTGGCCGGAGACCCTGGGATCCGGATCCTCGATCGCAGCCACGACCCGGGCGACGCCGGCGGCGATCACCGCATCGGCGCAGGGCGGGGTCTTGCCGTGATGCGCGCAGGGCTCGAGCGTGACGTAGAGCGTGGCGCCGCGGGCGGCATCGCCGGCAGCGGCGAGCGCCACGGTCTCGGCATGCGGGCGCCCGCCCTTCTGCGTCCAGCCTTCGCCGACGACGCGGCCGTCCTTGACCAGCACCGCGCCGACCGCCGGATTGGGCCAGACTTGGCCTAGTCCCCGATATGCGAGGTCGAGAGCCCGCTCCATCCGTTCGCGATCGGAGTCCATCGTCTACGCCGAGACTAGTCTTCGGCGTCGTTGCCTATCTTGCCGACGAAATCGCCGAAGTCCTTGGCCTCGCGGAAGTTGCGGTAGACCGAGGCGAAGCGCACGTAGGCCACCTGGTCGAGTTTGGCGAGCGACTCCATCACCAGCTCGCCGATGACGCTGGACGGGATCTCGCTCTCGCCCATGC
>CAZZLX010000778.1:0-1922 GCA_964655235.1 uncultured Rhizobium sp. | reverse complement strand
ACACCGCCGTCATGCGTGGCTTCGGCGTGGTCAACTACACCATGGCCGGCCCCGGCGTCGAAGGATTCGACCCGGCGATCAACACCAAGCCGGTCGGTGACATCGCCGCGGCGCAGAAGCTGATGGCCGATGCCGGCTACGCGAACGGCTTCGAGACCGGCATGGACTGCTCGAACGACCGCTTCATGAACGACGAGCAGATCTGCACCGCCGTCGTCTCGATGCTGGCGAAGATCAACATCAAGGTGAAGCTGCGCACGCAGCCCTTCTCCTCCTACGTGAAGCTGATCAACCCGCCCTACGAGACCAGCCTGTTCTACGTCGGCTGGGGCGGTGCTACCGGCGATGCTCACAACTACCTTATCAACCTGATGGTGACGCGCGCGCCCGGCTCGCCGCGCGGCCTGTTCAACGTGGGCGGATACTCCAATCCGGAGGTCGACAAGCTGACGGATCAGATCCAGGTCGAGCTCGATCCGACCAAGCGCCGCGCCATGATCGGCCAGGCGCTCAAGCTGGTCCGCGACGACGTCCCCTACGTGCCTATCATGCAGCAGGTGATCGTGTGGGCGGCCAAGGACAACATCGATCTGGTTCAGCCATCGGACGCGTACTTCCCGCTCCGCTACGTGCGCGTCCGCTGACTAGCCACGACCCTCAAAGGAGACGGGGACCGGCATCGCCGGTCCCCGTTCTTTATCCGGCATGAGCAGCACCCAGTTCTTTTCCGACACCTATTCCGAGGCTCGCGAGAAGTTCCTCTCGGCGCTCGATCGAGCCGGCGGAACATCCGTCGCCGCCTACCCACACCCTCTCACCGGTCCTATCCGAGAAAGCCTCTGGACCGACGTCGGGCGCCTAGGCCCAGCCGACGCCAGGAAGCTGCTGGTTTTGATCAGCGGCACGCACGGCATCGAGGGCTTCTGCGGCTCAGGCTGCCACACTGGCTGGCTCGCCGGCGGACACGCGCACGATCTGCCGGAAGGTGTCGCCGTTCTATTCGTGCACGCGGTGAACCCGCATGGCTTCGCCTGGCAGCGGCGCGTCAACGAGGGGAATGTCGACCTCAACCGCAACTTCCTCGACCACGCGAAGCCGTATCCGATCAACTCCGACTACGTGGCGCTCCAGCAGCACATCAATCCGGAGAGCTGGTCGCCCGAGATCGTCGCGCGCTCCAACGCCGCGATCCGCGCACACTACGGGAACCCGAACGGCGACTTCCTCGCCAAGGCGATCCATGGGGGGCAATACGTCAATCCGAAGGGCACTTTCTTCGGCGGCAACGCCCCGGCTTGGTCGAACCGGACCTACCGCGAGATCATCACGACCTTCATGTCACCAGCCTCCGAGATCTGCCTTATCGACTACCACACCGGTGGCGGCGTCTTCGGCTTCTGCGATCTCTTCGTCGACGATCGTGCCGCCGGCGTGAGGGCGCGCGACTGGTTCGAGCACTGTACCCCGATTGAGACGGTGCCGGTCGAGCACGGCCACGCCCAGAGCGACGTGCCCGGCCTCCTGATGTACGCCGCCCAGGACATGCTGCCCGAAGTCAAGGTCACCAGCTGCCTGGTTGAGATGCGGACCCGCTCGAAGCCAAGCCTGCTCGAGCCGCTCTGCGAGGAGAACTGGCTGTTCCAGCACGGCGATCCGACCTCGCCCCGTGGCCGCGAGGTCCGCGCCCAGGTGCGCGAGCTGTTCTATCCGGCCGCCCCTGGGTGGAAGCCTATGGTGTTGCGACAGTCGAACGCGATGATCCGAGAGGCTCTGGCCGGGCTCGGCCGCTCATGACGACCCGCGCCGACTGCGAGGCGCTCGACGCCGGAGACCCGCTGCGCGACATGGCGGATCGCTTCGCACCGGGAGAGCCCGGCACGCTCTACTTCGATGCCAACTCCATCGGCGCGATGCCGGTCGAC
>CAZZLX010000777.1:0-1927 GCA_964655235.1 uncultured Rhizobium sp. | reverse complement strand
CGGCGATCGACAAGGCGCTGGGCCAGGGCACGGTCGGCATCTCGATGATGCCGTACTGGCCCGACATCAAGGCGAAGCCACAGAACTCGATCATCGGCGGCGCCACGCTCTGGGTGCTTCAGGGCAAGCCCAAGGCCGACTATGTCGGCGTCGCCAAGTTCCTGAGCTTCCTGTCGCGCGCCGACATCCAGGCCAAGTGGCACCAGGAGACCGGCTACGTGCCCGTCACCATCGCCGCCGCCGAGATGACCGCGAAGGCCGGCTTCTACGAGAAGAACCCCGGTCGCGACATCGCGGTGAAGCAGCTCGAGCTCAACCCGCCGACCGAGAACTCGAAGGGTCTCCGCATCGGCAACTTCGTGCAGATCCGCGACATCGTCGACGAGGAGCTGGAGGCGGTGTGGGCCGGCCAGAAGACGCCGAAGGTGGCGCTCGACGACGCGGTCAAGCGCGGCAACGAGCAGATCAAGCGCTTCGTCGCCGCCAACAAGTAAGTCGACCGAAGAAGGGCTCCCGCCGGCGGCGGGGGCCCTTTCTCCAAGTCTCCCATGGAAAAGCGCGTCACCTTCGACGACAAGGCGCTGCCCTATCTGCTGCTCCTGCCGCAGATCGCCATCACCCTCATCTTCTTCTTCTGGCCCTCGGCCGAGATGATCTGGCAGTCGCTGATCGTCGAGGACGCCTTCGGCGGCAACACGCGGTTCGTCTGGTTCGAGAACTTCGTCACGCTGTTCGAAGACCCGGGCTACTACGCCTCGGCGATGCTGACGCTGGGGTTCAGCGCCGCGGTCGCGGCGCTCGGCCTGTCGGTGTCGCTGCTGCTGGCGGTCATGGCCGACCGCATCATCCGCGGCGGCTCGGTCTACAAGACCTTCCTGGTGTGGCCCTACGCGGTCGCCCCCGCCGTCGCCGGCGTGCTCTGGGGCTTCCTGTTCAATCCGTCGGTCGGCATCGTCGCCTGGGCGCTGAAGGCGCTGGGATACGACTTCAACTACGTGCTGAACGGCGGCCAGGCGCTGGCGCTGGTCGTGTTCGCCGCCGTCTGGGGGCAGATCAGCTACAACTTCCTCTTCTTCCTGGCGGGCCTGCAGTCGATTCCGAAGTCGCTGATCGAGGCGGCGGCGATCGACGGCGCCGGACCGGGCCGCAGGTTCAAGGACATCGTCTTCCCGCTGCTTTCGCCGACCGGCTTCTTCCTGCTGGTGGTCAACATCATCTACGCCTTCTTCGGCACCTTCGGCGTGGTCGACGCGCTGACCAAGGGCGGACCGGCCAAGGCTACCGAGATCCTGGTGTTCAAGGTCTACAACGACGGCTTCCGCGGCGGCGACCTCGGCGGCTCGGCGGCTCAGTCGGCGATCCTGATGACGGTGGTGATCCTGCTGACCGTCGTGCAGTTCCGCTTCGTCGAACGCAAGGTGCACTACTGAGATGGTCGAGAACCGTCCCTGGCTCACGGTCCTCAGCCACATCGTCGTCCTGCTGGGCGTGGCGATCATCGCCTTCCCGGTATGGATGACGTTCGTCGCCTCCACCCATGACGCATCGACCATGCTGCGCTCGCCGGTGCCGCTTCTGCCGGGCCCGTACCTGCTGCAGAACTACGCGGAGATCCTGACCCAGGGATACGCCCGCACCTCGGGCGTCCCGCTGTCGATCGCGCTGATGAACAGCATGGTCATGGCGCTCGGCATCTGCCTCGGCAAGATCGCCATCTCGATCATCGCCGCCTTCGCCATCGTCTATTTCCGCTTTCCCTTCCGGATGACGGCGTTCTGGATGATCTTCGTCACGCTGATGCTGCCGGTCGAGGTGCGCATCGTGCCGACCTACGGCGTCGTCGCCGGCCTCGGCATGATCGACACATATGCCGGCCTGATCATCCCGCTGATCGCCTCCGCCACCGCGACCTTCCTCTTCCGCCAGT
>CAZZLX010000776.1:0-1927 GCA_964655235.1 uncultured Rhizobium sp. | reverse complement strand
CCGGACGGAAGCTGGATCCGAGGCCTCTTCTCGATCGGGCTCGGTGGCGCCGGCGGTCTCATCAGCTCGGTGCCCGACCTGATCAGGTGGCAGGGCCTGTTCCGCGCCGGCGGCATCGGCACCGAGAAGTTCGTGCGCCCCATGACGACGCCCGGGAAGCTCGCCAGCGGCAAGCCGACCAACTACGGCCTCGGCCTCGGCGTCCGCAAGTATCGCGGCCTCGATCTTTGGACCCATGGCGGCGGACTGCCGGGCTTCCGCTCGGTCTTCGCCTACATGCCGGGCGTCGACTTCGGCGTGGTGCTGCTCTCGAATCGAGACGACGCCGACACCTATCGCCGCTTCACCGAGATCGCCGACATCGCGCTCGCCGACGAGTTCCCGGAGCCGTCGCCGACAACGCTCGGCGCCGAGCGGATGAAGCAGGTTTCGATTCCCGGGCTCTCGCTCCCGCAGCTCAACGGTCGCTACATCGATCGCGAATCCGGCGAGATCCTTACCTTGAAGGTGATGGATGCCGGCATCGAGGCCGACAAGAACGGCCACGCGCTGATGCTGCGCCCCGTCGGCGGCAACCGCTTCCTCGAGAACTGGTCGAACGTCGACACCGTTGCCGAGATCGAAGCGGGCCCGAACAAGGCGCCGATCATCAGGATGGACTTCGGCGGCCAGGCCTGTGTCTTCGATCCGTGCCCGATCTTCGAGCCCTCTGCGGCCGCGCTCGATTCCTGCGTCGGCAAGTTCGCCAGCGACGAACTCCGCACCACCTTCGAAATCGAGCGTGGCAAGAACGGCCTGGTGCTCAGGCTCGGTCCTGGTTTCCAGCGTCAGGCGCTGGTGCCGCTGGAACCGCTCGGTCCCGACCGCTTCGTCGGCAAGACCCAGCTCTGGCAGGGCTGGTGGGTGGTGCACGCCATTCGCATGGTGCGCGAAGGCAATCGCGTGGCGGCGATGATCGTCAACACCGACCGGCTGAAGAACGTCCGCCTGGGTCGCCTCGGCTAAACACGGCTCATCCCAGATATTCACGGGTCTGGCTGCGCCGGCATTCGTTCGGCGAATGCTCCCGGCGCAGCAGACCTATGACGTGGATGATCAGCTCGCAAAGGACGACCCGGCTCCGATCGCCCTCCGCTGCGAACGCATCGGCGGCGGTCTGAATATTGGCGGCGGCCTCGTCGAAACCGAGCATGAAGACCAAGCCTCGCGCGGTCTCCCAAGCCCTGCGCTCCATTAAGTCGGTCGCGCGCCAGTGTTGCGCGGTGGCGTCCAATCCCGGGTCCATCGGGTCCTTTCGGATCGTAGATGGATGTTCCTGTATTGTTCTCATTCTCGTCAAGCGGAAAGAGGGGCTGCAGTCTCCTAACGACGCGGATGTCGCCAACGGGCGGGAAGCGGTCGCGGTCCGTGCCATCCCCTGCGGAGCGCCATGCAATTCGTGGGATATGGGCGACGTCAGGGGAACGATGTCCGAAGCGACCAGCCGCAGCGCGCCGCGGGTGCTGCCCGCCTCGATCGAGCTGTCGCCGCGTGCGATCGCCAAGGACCCAGGCAGCGTGAAGCTGATCCCGCCGGGAACCCGCACCTATATCGTCGATGCCGGGGACACCTCGGTTCCGGATTGGGCAGCGGCTTGTCTCGCCCTCGCGCGCGCCGGGCTGGTTCCCGTTCCCCACATCGCCTGCCGTCGGCTCCGCAGCCGCGAAGAGATCGACGAGCGCCTGGCAGCGATGGTCCGCGCGGCCAATGTCGACGACGCTCTGGTGATCGGCGGCGACATCGCGAAACCGGCTGGTCCCTTCGCCTCGTCGATGGATCTGCTCGCGACGGGGCTGCTGGAGCGCCATGCGATCCGGCACATCGGTGTCGCCGGCCATCCGGAAGGCTCGCCCGACATTCCTCCCGCGGCCGTGGCGGATGCGCTCCA
>CAZZLX010000775.1:0-1931 GCA_964655235.1 uncultured Rhizobium sp. | reverse complement strand
AGGGTCGGGCGCTGCACGTTCTGGATCGCATGCGCCATCGTGAAGGTCTTGCCCGAGCCCGTGACGCCGAGCAACACCTGGTCGCGCTCGCCCTTCTGCAGGCCGCCCGTCAGCTCCTTGATTGCGTTCGGCTGGTCGCCGGCCGGCACGTAGTCGCTCTTGAGCACGAAAGGCCGCGACTCGGCCGTCGCCTGGAAGGACAACGGCGGCGCGTTACGCTCGGCCTCGACCGCATCGAGGTATTTGGAGGAAGCTTCCCGCATGGAACAAGGTTAGAACATAGGGAGCCGGGGACGCGAGTCCAAGGCACCACCGCGAGCGCGCTTGAACCCCCCGCCCCCGGCCGCTAGGGTGCGCCGCTTTTCCGCCCTTCCTGCCGTTCTCAGAGGACATCATGGCCTTCATCGCCAGCCGCCTCGGCCGCATCAAGCCGTCGCCGACCATCGCCATCTCGGGCAAAGCCCGCGACCTCAAGGCGGCGGGCCGGGATGTGATCGCGCTGGCGGCCGGCGAGCCGGACTTCGACACGCCGGAGCACATCCGTCTCGCGGCGAAGGCGGCGATCGACAAGGGCGACACGCGCTACACCAACGTCGACGGCACGCCGGCGCTGAAGGCGGCGATCGCCGGCAAGTTCAAGCGCGAGAACGGCCTCGACTACAAGGCGAGCCAGATCATCGTCGGCACCGGCGGCAAGCAGGTGCTCTACAACGCCTTCATGGCGACGATCGACCCGGGCGACGAGGTCATCATCCCGGCGCCGTACTGGGTGAGCTACCCCGACATGGTCGAGCTCGCCGAGGGCACGCCGGTCTTCGTCTCCTGTCCGCAGTCGAGCGGCTTCAAGATGAAGCCCGAGGACCTCGAGCGCGCGATCACGCCGAAGACCAAGTGGGTGATCCTGAACAGCCCGTCGAACCCGACCGGCGCCGGCTACACCCGCAAGGACATGAAGGCGCTCACCGACGTGCTGAAGCGTCACCCGCATGTCTGGGTGATGACCGACGACATGTACGAGCACCTCGTCTACGACGGTTTCGAGTTCTGCACCCCCGCCGAGGTCGAGCCGGCGCTCTACGAGCGCACGCTGACCTGCAACGGCGTCTCCAAGGCCTACTGCATGACCGGCTGGCGCATCGGCTATGCCGGCGGGCCGGAGAAGCTGATCAAGGCGATGGGCGCGATCCAGTCGCAGTCGACCTCGAACCCGTCGTCGATCAGCCAGGCGGCCGCGGTCGCGGCGCTGACCGGGCCGATGGACTTCATCCCCCGTCACAACCAGTCGTTCAAGGAACGCCGCGACCTGGTCATCAGCATGCTGAACCAGGCGAAGGGCCTCACTTGCCATCGCCCCGAGGGCGCCTTCTACGTCTATCCGTCCTGCGCCGGCGTGATCGGCAAGGAGACGCCGGACGGCAAGAAGATCGGCAACGACACCGACTTCGCCAACTACCTTCTCGACGCCGAGGGCGTCGCGGTGGTGCCGGGCGAGGCCTTCGGCCTGGCCCCGCATTTCCGCGTCTCCTATGCGACCTCGACCAAGGAGCTGGAAGACGCCTGCACCCGGATCCAGCGGGCCTGCGCGTCGCTCCGATAATTATTTGAAGGTCGCCTTGACCTTCCAGTAGGTGGAAGGACTATCTCCTGGGGACAGGAGATAGTCCCATGTCCACCACCACCGTCGTATCCCCGCCGAACACCCACGAAGTCGTCGTCCCGATCGAGGGCATGACCTGCGCCGGCTGCGTGCGCTCGGTCGAGAAGGCGCTCACCTCGGTTCCCGGCGCCACATCCGCGTCGGCGAGCCTCACAAACATGACCGCGACCGTCACGCTCGACCGCGAGGTCGCGCCGGACGTGCTCGCCGACGCCGTGCGCAAGGCCGGCTACGGCGTGCCGACCGACGAGATCGTGCTCAAGATCGAAGGCAT
>CAZZLX010000774.1:0-1934 GCA_964655235.1 uncultured Rhizobium sp. | reverse complement strand
AAGGCCGCCGACAAGCGGAACATGATCATCCCGAAGATCGAGACGGCAAAGGGCGTCGAGAACATCGAGGAGATCATCTCGGTGCCTGGCATCGACGCCGCCTTCGTCGGCCACATGGACCTCTCGGTCTCGCTCGGCGTGCCCGGCAACTACACGCACCCGAAGTTCTCGGCCGCGGTCGACAAGGTGATCGCCGCCTGCAAGCGCCACAAGAAGCCCGGCGTCTGCCTGGTGGCGTCCCCGGAAGCGGCGAAGGCCTGGATGAAGAAGGGCTTCCGCATGGTGATGTACTCGACCGACACCATGCTGATCGCCGGCGCCTACAAGGCGGGCCTGGAAGCGATCAAGGGCAAGGGGAAGTAGCCATGACCAAGCGCGTCCTGGTCGGCGGTATCTGGCACGAAACCAACAGCTTCTCGCCGGTCAAGACCGACCTGGACGCCTTCCGTCGATATCTCTACCTGGAAGGCGAGGGCGTGATCTCGGGCTCTAAGGGCACCAATACCGAGATCGGCGGCATGATCGCCGCCGCGCCCGAAGCAGGCCTGGAGCTGATCCCGTCGATCTACATCGGCGCAGCACCGTCGGGCATGGTCAGCCGCGACGTGATCGACCTGCTGCTCGCCCGCCTCAAGGCCGACATCGAGGCGGCTGGAGGGCTCGGCGGCGTGCTGCTGGCGCTGCACGGCGCGATGGTCGCCGAAGGCATCGACCAGGCCGACGCCTATGTCGTGCAGGCCGTCCGCGACATGATCGGCCCGGACATGCCGCTGGTCTGCACGATCGACTTCCACGCCAATGTCGAGACGGCGCTGGTCGAACCGGCCGACGTTCTGATCGCCTACAAGACGCTGCCGCATGTCGACATGGGTGCGCGCGGCGAGGACGCGGCGCGGATCATCTCGAGGCTGATCGCGAGCGGACGGAAGCCGCACAAGGTCTTCCGGAAGCTTCCGATCATCACCGTGCCGCAGCGCCAGCCGACCCATGAAAGCCCGATGCGCGAGATCATGGCCGATCTCGCCGAGGTCGAGCGCGGCAAGGGCATCGCCACCGCCTCGGTGATCGGCGCCTTCGCCTATTGTGACGTGCCGCAGCTCGGCATGGCGATCCTGACTTACGGCGAGAAAGCGGAAGCGGAAGCCGCGGCCGATCGCCTTGCCGATGCCGTCTGGTCGCGACGGGCGCAGTTCAAGCCGGACCTGGTCCTGCCCGAGGAGGCGGTGCGTCGTGCGATCGCCGCGAACGCCGGACCCATCTTCCTGGTGGAGCCTGCCGACAACATCGGCGGCGGCGCGCCGGGCGACGGCACGCATCTGCTCCGGGCCTTGCTGGAGGGCCGCGCGCGTGAAGCGGCGACGGTGATCTGGGATCCGGCCGCTGCGAAGGCAGCCGCTGCGCTCGGCGTCGGCAAGCGCTTTAAGGGCAAGGTCGGCGGTAACACGCTGGCTCTCCACGGCGAGTCGGTCGAGATCGAGGGCACCGTGACCTTCGCTCAAGCCGTCAGCTATCGCCGGGACTCGACCTGGATGACCGGGCAGCCGGCCGACTTAGGATTAGTCGCAACCGTCGATACCGGCGGCGTCAAGGTGATCCTCACCAGCGAGCGGGCGATCCCGTTCGACACGCTGCATCTCCGCATCCCCGGTGTAGAGCCGGAGAAGGCGAAGATGGTGACGGCGAAGTGCGCCAGCGCCTGGAGCGGCATCTTCGGCAAGATGGCCGAAGGGCACGTCTATGTGGACACGCCCGGCGTCTGCTCGTCCAACGTCGAGCGCCTGCCCTATACGCGCCTCGAGCGGGCTTTCTACCCGCTCGAGCTCGACGTTCAGTATCCGTGATGCGTTAAGTCCGGGGCTTCCCTCCACCCCATCCCTCCCCCACAAGGGGGGGGGAGGGGGTAAGAGGCGCCTCGTAGACCCTCCCCTTGATGG
>CAZZLX010000773.1:0-1942 GCA_964655235.1 uncultured Rhizobium sp. | reverse complement strand
CCGCGGCCGGGCAGCATCGTCCTGCCGACGCTCCTGTTCGTGCCCCTGGTGGGCTACGACGATGCCGGATATCGCTTAGGGCACGGCGGGGGCTACTACGACCGCACCTTGGCGTCGCTTTCGCCCCGCCCCATCGCCATCGGCGTCGGCTACGCCCACACCCGCCTCGACACCATCCACCCGCAACCCCACGACATCCCCATGGACGCAATCGCGACCGAGGACTCCTTCGCCTGGTTCGATCGCGGACGCCAATGACTCCTTCGGAAACCTTCCTTCTGCTTCGCGCTCGGGAGGCGGTACGGATGAGTGCTCGCGTTTCAATCGCGTAGCGATCCGCTTGCGCGAAGCGTGCGGAATAGGTCTCCTACTTCTCTCTCCCTTTCCGTCCCCCAAGGATCTCCGATGGCCAAAGCTGCTTCCGCCCGCCCCTCCACCTCGCGCGTGCCCCCCACTTCGCGTGTGACAGGCGCGGTCAAGGGCAAGGTCGAGATCCTGCGCGACCGTGCGGGCATCCCGCACATCTATGCGAACCGCACCGACGACCTGTTCTTCGGCCTCGGCCTCGCCGCCGCCGAGGACCGGCTCTGGCAGATGGACCGCCTGCGCCGCCGTGCGCTCGGCCGCCAGGCGGAGATCCTGGGTGCCGCCTATCTCAACTACGACATCGCGCACCGCACGCTCGGCCTCGACCGCATCGCTGCCGACGAGACCGCGAAGCTCGACGGCAAGACCTACGAGGAGCTCGCCGCCTACGTCGCCGGCATCAACCGGCAGATCGAGATCTTCGGCCGCCGCCTCCCGCCCGAGTTCAAGGCGATCGGCTACGAGCCGGAGGCGTTCAAGGTCTCGGACCTGATCGCGATCGCGCGGGGCTTCTGGTGGTCGCTGAACGGCCGCATCGACCGGCTGACCGCGGCGGAAGCCGCCAAGCTGCTGCCCGAGCCGTTCCGCGAGATCTACCTGACGCCGGAAGCGGCCGAGCATGTGGTGCTGCCGGACGGCGGCTCCCTGATGGCGGGCTCGGACGACCAGACCGGCTCGAACAACTGGGCCTCCTCGGGCCGCATCACCAGGGGCGGCAAGGCCGTGCTCGCCGGCGACCCGCACCAGCCGTTCTGGGTGCCGTCCAGCTGGTGGGAATACGGCATCCACGGGCCGGAGGACGACGCCGCCGGCGCCGGCCATCCAGGCTTCCCCGGCCTCTGGTGGGGGTCCAACGGGACCGTCGCCTGGGCGATCACCAACAACATGGCGTCGACCCGCGACCTCTATCGCGAGCAGGTCGACAAGAAGAACCCGAAGCGCTACCTCGACGGCGACACCTGGCGCGACTTCGAGACGCGCACCGAGACCATCCAGGTCAAGGGCGCTGCGGCGAAGAAGCTCGTCGTGCGCTCGACCATCCGCGGCCCCGTCGTCAACGACCTGGTCACTCTGGTCGACGATCCGCGCACCCACGCGCCGATCTCGCTCCGCTGGTCGAGCCTCGAGCATCTCGACGACATGCGCGCCTCGATCAACCTCTCGCGCGTCAAGAACTTCAAGGAATTCCGTTCCTGCCTGCGCGACTGGGCCGGCACCGTGTTCAACTTCGTCTACGCCGACAACAAGGGCAATGTCGGCTACCAGATGGCCGGCCGCGTGCCGGTGCGCGGCCGCGTGACCTACGGTCTCCGCGACGCCAACAACCCGCAGGACCGCTGGAAGGGCCACATCCCGTTCGAGCGCCTGCCCTACAGCTACAACCCGAAGCGCGGCTACGTCGCGAGCGCCAACCAGCGCATCGTGCCGCCGAACTATCCGGAAGTGATCTACGGCGCCTACAGCCAGGCGCATCGCGGCATCCGCATCAACCAGGTCTTCGCCAAGAAGGGCTGGGACACGGCCCGGTCGATCAAGCTTCAGAACGACGTGAAGAGCGTGCGGGCCGAACGCGTGG
>CAZZLX010000772.1:0-1969 GCA_964655235.1 uncultured Rhizobium sp. | reverse complement strand
GCAGGTCTTCCAGAACTTCAGCCAGTTCATGGCGATGCGCGCGGCGGCCAACAACGCCTCGCTCGCCTACGACTACGTGCTGTCGCCGACCGCGCCCAACGTCGCCTATGCGGCCGAGCTGCCGAGCCCGACCAACGACTTCCTGAAGCCGTTGGAGCACATCGGCTTCACCGTCGCCTTCAACATGTCGGAGCAGCCGGCCGCCTCGATCAACTGCGGCTACACGAATGCCGGACTGCCGATCGGCCTCCAGATCGTCGGCCAGCGCTTCGACGATCTCGGCGTGCTCCGCGTCTCTCGCGCCTACGAGAAGATCCGCGGCCCGCAGAAGCCCTGGCCCAAGCCTTAAAGGGCCCGCTCGCTGGTCCGAGCTAGGTGCCGGCGGCGGCGGACGAAGCCGTCCGGCGAAAGACGTGCTCGGCCTGCCTGACCGCGGAGACGATTGCCTGCCCGACGGCACCGCCGGCGTCGAACACGCGACGCACGAGGGCCGATCGAATGGCCGAGATATGCGAGCCGAGGAACTGGATGAGCTTCGGCGAAATCCGGTAGGCCCCAGAAGCGTAGTGGCGCAGCGACCAGGCGATCGAAGAGATCAGCGTGAAGCCGGCGGCGGTGGTGCGAACCGCGATGTCCGTCGCCGTCGCGTGCATCGCCTTCAGCGCGTCGCCGCCGTCACGCAACGCCGCATGCTGGGCCTCGAGATCCCGCTGCTGCTGCATCACCGTCGAGACGACCCGCTCGCTCACCCGATCAAGGTTCGCCACGGCCTGCTTCAGATGATCGCGGGTCAGGAAGTCGCGGAACTTCGTCAAGTCGGCCTCGGCGAGGGAGAGCCGCACATAGTCGAACACCGTCACGATGGCGTCGTCTCTTTGCACGTAGCTCGACGGATCCTCGACGAACTGGGTTATCCCCGATCCCGCCACTCGTCGTTCGACCGTGACCGGCCGCTTGGTCGCGCGGCGTTCGGGCCCGACATAGGTCGGACACACGAGGAAGCTCGTATAGGCGCTGCGCAGTTGGTCGACGATCGCGAGCACCCGGCTCCGCAGGATGGGCTTGGTGAGGAAGAGCCGGGTTCCAGCCTCGGTCGCAGCCGCCGTGACCGCCGGCGCGAAGACATTGCTCATCAAGACGACCGGCAGATTCGGCCTCGGGCTCTCATCGTCGGCGCGAACCCATCGCACGAACTCGGTACCGCTGGAACCGGCAATCTCCATGTCGACGAAAGCGAGGTCGTAGAAGACGTCCGTGGCTGAGAGCCGCAGCCGAGCCCCCGCCGCGGTGGTCACGGAGACCACGTCCGCCGGCTTCACCGGCGTGATCGTCTGCCTGATCAGCGACGCGGTGCCTGGATTTGAGTCGGCGACGAGGATGCGGAGCGGCTCAACCATCAGGGAACGTCGTCCATCGCTGCATTTTTCGGTCGCCGTGTACTGACTGAGTCTCGGCTTCCGTCAAGGATCGTTGAAGCAATTTAAGAACTTTTGCACGCGAAAGTACATTGCGTTGTTGTCGACGGCTTCGTTGACGTCTTTCACCCGCCACCGCGATCCTGGGCCATCGTCACTTGCAGGAGCGGATCGAGATGTCCGAGAGCAGTCGAGCCCAGGATCTGACGTGTCGTCACGTGTCAGGACATCGTCCGGCCGACGCCGATCTCGCCCCCCGCATCGTAGCCTCTGTGTCGCCGAGGGAACCTGATCTCGTGCTGCTGCCTCGGATCGCTTCCCAGCTCGCGCTGCTGAACCTCATGAGCGGACGCTCGCCCAAGGCGCGCCGCGCGCAGACCACGCGAAGCCGCAGCCTCGTCAGACCGGCGGGCCCGCACTCGATCCGTCGCTACCGATGAGCCCGCAGGGGGAGGCATGACATGCTGAGCGACGACGAGATCAGGACGGAAATCTCCGAGATCGACACGATGCTCGAACGCCAGACCGCCTGGCTCACGCCCCAGTTCCGCGGA
>CAZZLX010000771.1:0-1974 GCA_964655235.1 uncultured Rhizobium sp. | reverse complement strand
GCTGCACGCCCGCTTCCCCGGGCCGGACTATGACGACCTGATGGCGGCGGTCGACGTGGCGGCGGCGCGACCGGATATCGACGCCGACAACCTGTTCGTCACCGGCGTCAGCGGCGGCGGCGTGCAGACGCTCTGGGCGGTCACGCATACGCATCGCTTCCGCGCCGCATGCTCGATCAAGCCGGTGGTCTCGTGGGAAAGTTGGCTGCTGACCGCCGACATGGGCGTGACCGGCGGCCTCGTCTGGATGGGGGGCGAGAAGCCCTGGGAGAACCCCGGCAAGTACCGCGCCCGCTCGCCGCTTGCCTTCGCGCATATGGCGAAGACGCCGACGATGCTGATGGCCGGCGAGACGGATTCGCGCACGCCGCCGACCGAGGCGATCCAGATGTACTCGGCGTTCAAGCTCGCCGGCGTCGAGACCGCACTGGTGCGCTTCCCGAACACCAGCCACTCGTCGTGGGTCATGCGGCCGTCGCTGTTCGCGGCCGAGGTATCGATCATGCTCGGCTGGTTCGAGCGTTTCCGCGTCAAAGCCTAAGAGGATTCAAGTCATATGCTCAGCGTCGACAACCGCTTCTCCCGCACCTATGCCGAAGCCCGCAAGCGTTTCCATACGGCCGCCGAGTTCAACGGTTCGAAGGTCAAGGTCTACAAGCATCCGATGACCGGGCCGAACGGCGAGGAGATGGCGAGCGACGTCGTCTTTCTCGGTAACATCGAGGCCAAAGCGGTCATGGTCGTGACCTCGGGCGTGCATGGGCCGGAGCTCTTCTGCGGTTCGGGCGCGCAGATCGATGCGATCCTCGACTTCGACGTCAGGCGCTATGGCGACGTCGCGATGCTCCTCGTCCACGCGGTCAATCCCTACGGCACCGCCTGGCTGCGCCGGACCAACGAGGACAACATCGACATCAACCGCAACTTCGCCGACTTCTCGAAGCCGCGGCCGGCCAATCCCGGTTACGAGGAGCTCGCCGACGATTTCGTGCCGCGTGACGCCAGCGAGGCGACATGGAAGGCGGCGGACGAGCGCATCAAGGCTTACGGCGCGAAGCACGGAAAGCCGGCGCTGGATATTGCCGCGTCGGGCGGCCAGTACACGCGCCCCGACGGCTGGTTCTACGGCGGCACGGGACCGACCTGGTCGCGCAAGACCATGGAGTCGATCGTCTCGGACTACAATCTGAAGAACCGGAAGCTGGTCGCTGCGATTGACTTTCACACCGGGGCCGGGCCGTTCGGCTATTGCGAGCCGATCTATTCCGGCGATCCCGCGCACCCTGGTCGCGATCGCTTGCAACGATGGATCGGCCCGGCGATGACGATCCAGCGGGACGGCAAGGCGGCCACCCCGCCGCAGCAGGGCCTGAGCTCGGAGCTCTGGGAGAAGAGCTGCGGTGCGCATTCGGGATATGTCAGCTTCGAGTACGGCACCGTGCCGCATGTCGAGGTGCTCAACTCGCTGCGCGCCGAGCATGTGCTGCACAAGCAGGGCAAGAATGATTGGAAGAGTGCCGAGGTGCAGGCGGTGAAGCAGCGCCTGCTCCATGCGTTTGCGCCGGATCATGAGACCTGGCGAGAGATGGTCGTCTCCCAGGCGCGCTACCTGTTCGATCGCATCGCCCGCGGCCTTGCGGCCGAAGTCTGAAGAAAGAGCATCCGATGCCGACGTCATTGAACACGGACGCGATCGACAACCTGTTCGCCGGCTGGGCTGCCAAGGGCCAGCCGGGCGGCGCGCTGGCCGTGCTGCGCGGCGGCGAGCCAGTGCATCAGCGCTGCTTCGGACTTGCCAGCCTCGAACTCGGCGTGCCGATCAGCCTGAAGTCCCGCTTCCACATCGCTTCGATCACCAAGACCTTCGTCGGCGCCGCATCGTCGCTCCTGGTCGAGCGTGGCAAGCTCGATCTCGACGAGGATGTTCGCGGCATCGTGCCCGAGATCAAGGTCGACAAGCCGGTGCCGATCCGT
>CAZZLX010000770.1:0-1975 GCA_964655235.1 uncultured Rhizobium sp. | reverse complement strand
CCGATCAGCGTGATGCCGATCTGCACCGCCGAGAGGAAACGGCTGGGGTCGTCCTTGAGCAGGATCGCCGCCTCGGCGCCCTTGTCCCCGGCCTGGGCCATGGCCGCCAGGCGCGGGCGACGGGACGAGACGATCGCCAGCTCCGACATCGCGAATACGCCGTTGAGAACGATCAGAAAGAAAACGACCGCGAGCTCGAATCCGATCATGGGTCCTTATGTGCCGGCCGACCGCGCGGCCCGGTAGCCGGGAAGATTAACAGGACGAGGCAAGCTGGGGGCGTCGACCCCGGAAATATCCAGAATGAAATCCAGCTCCTTCTTGTCATTTTCTGTAAGAAATAAACGAAATCGCCCTCGGACGAGCGCCTCGACGGGCCCTCGCCCTGTCCCTATCCTCCGGCCCAGATGGCCTCCCCGCCCCGCCTCGACATCGTCATCGTCAACTGGAACTCAGGGCCGCAGCTCCGCCGGTGCCTGGAATCGATCATCCCGGTCGACCGCACGGGCTACGAACTGGGGCGGGTGGTCGTGGTCGACAACGGCTCGGCCGATGCCTCGCTCTACAGCATCCGCGACCTCGACCTGCCCCTGACCGTGATCGAGCTCGGCCTCAACGCCGGATTCGCCGCCGCGTGCAACGCCGGCGCCGCCGGTTCGACCGCCGACTACATCCTGTTCCTCAACCCGGACGCCGCGCTCTATCCGGACTCGCTGTCGCGGCCGCTCCAGTTCCTGGAGGCGCCGGAGAACGCCGAGATCGGCATCCTCGGCGTACAGCTCGTCGACGACGACGGCGAGATCAGCCGCAGCTGCGCCAACTTCCTCCGGCCCCGTCACATCATCGCGCACACGACCGGCCTCAACCACCTGGCGCCGAAGATCTTCGCGCACCACTTCATGGTCGATTTCGACCATCGCACCAGCCGCGTCGTCGACCAGGTCATGGGCGCCTTCTTCCTGATGCGGCGGCGCGTGCTCGACGAGCTCGGCGGCTGGGACGAGCGCTTCTTCGTCTATCTGGAGGACGTGGATCTCGCCTACCGCGCGCGCCTGCACGGATGGCTCTCGTACTTCTTCGCCGAGGTCCGCGCCTTCCATCGCGGCGGCGGCGTCTCGCGCCAGGTCAAGGCGGCGCGTCTCTTCTATTCGCTCAGAAGCCGCATCCTCTATGCCTTCAAGCACTTCCATCCGGCGGTCGCGGTGCTGGTGCTCGGCGGCACGCTGTTCCTCGAGCCGGTGACGCGCATCATCTATGCCGCGCTCGGCAACTCGCCGACGACCGGCAGCGAGACGCTGAAGGCCTATTGGCTGCTGCTGCGCGATCTTCCCTTCGTCCTCTCGCTTGCCTGGACCCTACGGCACCATGCGGATACTTCTGCTCGCGCGCTACGGCCGGCTGGGCGCTAGCAGTCGCGTCCGGTTCGAGCAGTTCCTGCCGCATCTGAACGCGGCAGGACACGAGGTCGTGTCGGCGCCGCTGTTCGACGACGACTACCTGACCGCGCTCTACAGCGAGGGCAAGCGCAAGACCACCGCCGTGCTCGCGGCCTACGCCAACCGCCTCGGCGTGATCCGCACGCGCGGGCACTACGACCTGGTGTGGATGGAGAAGGAGGCGCTGCCGTGGATGCCGGCCTCGTTCGAAGCCTGGCTGCTGCGCGGCGGCCCGCCGATGATCGTCGACTACGACGACGCGGTGTTCCATCGCTACGACCAGCATCCGAGCCCGCTGGTGCGCGGCCTGCTGCACAACAAGATCGACCGCGTGATGGAAGCCGCCGCCGTGGTCGTCGCCGGCAACGACTACCTCGCCGACCGCGCCCGCGAGGCCGGCGCCAGGCGCGTGATCGTGCTGCCGACCGTGGTCGACCTCGACCGCTACCGCGCGCCGCCGCCGGCGAACGACGGCCCGCCGGTGATCGGCTGGATCGGCACGCCGCTGACCGGCGCCTATCTGGAGAACGTGCGCGACT
>CAZZLX010000769.1:0-1976 GCA_964655235.1 uncultured Rhizobium sp. | reverse complement strand
ACCCGAGGCGCGCCCAAGTCCGCTTCGCCATCTCCAGCTCGCGGACGACGACCTGGACGTGGTCGATCCCGAAGACCGGGGTCACTTCTTGAGCACCCGTCCGGCGACCGCGTCGAGCTTGGCGAGCAGCGCCGGGTCGCGCTTGTCGGGGTGGGTCATGATCGCATGCTCGAGCGCGGTCTGGCAGCCGTGAGCGCACGGTCCCGAGTGGTCTTTCATCCTGGGCGCCGCTTCGCGCACGAGGCTGCGGGCATGATCCCCGTTGGCGATCACCACCTTGACCACCTGCTCGACCGTGACGTGGTCGTGGTCGGGGTGCCAGCAGTCGTAGTCGGTGACCATGGCGACGGTCGCGTAGCAGATCTCCGCTTCGCGGGCGAGCTTGGCCTCCGGCATGTTGGTCATGCCGATCACGCTGCAACCCCAGCTGCGGTAGAGCTCAGATTCAGCCTGTGTTGAGAACTGCGGGCCCTCCATCACCATGTAGGTGCCGCCCCGCACCATCTTGAGGCCGAGCTTCTGGCCCGCGGACATCAGGTGGTCGCCGAGCCGCGTGCAGACGGGATGCCCCACCGACACGTGCGCGACGCAACCGGCCGCGAAGAAGCTCTTGGTGCGAGCGAAGGTGCGGTCGATGAACTGATCGACCACGACGAAGGTACCGGGAGGCAGCTCCTCCTTCAGCGATCCCACCGCCGAGATCGAGATGATGTCGGTGACGCCGACACGCTTCAGCGCGTCGATGTTGGCACGGTAGTTGATGTCGGAGGGGCTCTTCACATGGCCCCTGCCATGACGCGGCAGGAAAACCAGCTTCTGGCCCTGCAGCGTCCCGAACATCAGCTGGTCGGAGGGCGCGCCCCAGGGCGTGTCGACGGTCATCCACTGGACGTCGGTCAGGCCCGGAATGTCGTAGACGCCGCTGCCACCGATGATGCCGACCAGGGTCATGAAGCCTCCCCCTCAAAAGCAACGAGGGCCGCTTCGCCGCGGCCCTCGCTCGAACTCAGCCAGGAAGGGCCGGATCAGTGGACGGAGGCCCAGACCTTGCGCTTCGCGGCATACAGGATTCCGGTCATTACGATCAGGAACAGCAGGACCTTGATGCCCATCTGCTTGCGCGCCTCGAGCGTCGGCTCGGACGCCCAGGCGAGGAAGGTCGTGACATCCTTCGCCTGCTGCTCGACCGACGCCTTGGTGCCGTCCTGGTAGGTGACGCCGTCGACGTTGATCGGGGCCGGCATTGCGATCTGGTGGCCCGGGAAGTAGGCGTTGTAGTGCATGCCCTCGCCCAGCGTGACGCCGGCCGGGGCCGGCACGTAGCCGGTCAGCACCGCATAGACGTAGTCGGGACCGCCGACACGGGCCTTGGTCACCATCGAGAGGTCGACCGGGTAGGCGCCGTTGTTGGACGCGCGCGCAGCCTTCTCGTTGGCGAAGGGACGCGCGAACTTGTCCGACGGACGGCCGGCCCGCTCGAACATCTCGCCGGCGTCGTTCGGGCCGTCCATGACCTTGGCCTGGGCCGCGATCGCCTTGATGTCGTCCTCGGCGTAGCCGATTCCCTTCAGGTCCCGGTACGACAGCATGTAGACCGCATGGCAGGACGCGCAGACTTCCTTGTAGACCTGGAAGCCGCGCTGCAGCGACGCGCGGTCGAAGGTCCCGAAGACCCCCGAGAAGCTCCAGTGCTGCGACGGCGGCTTGGCGCCCTCGGCCGCCTCGGAGGCATGGCCGAGGAGAAGAAGCAGAGCGGCGGCGGAAATCAGACGGCGCATCAGGCTTTCCCTTCCGCAGGCTTGAGCACGGGTGCGGAGATCGATTGCGGCAGCGGCAGCGGCCGTTCGATCAGCCCCAGCACCGGCATCAGGATCAGGAAGTGGAAGAAGTAGTAGAAGGTGGCGATCCGGCCGGCGAGGATAAACCAGCCTTCCGGCGGATTGGCACCGACGTAGCCCAGCACAAAGCAGTCGATG
>CAZZLX010000768.1:0-1989 GCA_964655235.1 uncultured Rhizobium sp. | reverse complement strand
CGAGCAGGTCCTTCGCCTCGACGCCCACCAGCTCGGTGGTCGCGCGGTTGACCATCAGGTAGCGGCGGTCGCGGTCCTTGAGGTTGACCATGATCGGGATCGCGTCGATCACCGCATGCAGCATCTTCTCGCTGGCGCGGATCGCTTCCTCGGAGCGGACGCGGTCGGTGATGTCGGTGATGGTGCGGACCGAGCCGCCGCCCGGAAGCGAGGTGTTGCGGAACTCGAGATAGGTGCCGTTGGGCCGGCGGCGGCGATAGACCTTGGGCAGGCCGTGGGCCACCGGCTGCGCCAGCATCTTCTCCCAGTCGGTGGGTCCCTCGGGGGGCGTCGGCTGGCCGTCGAACTCGCCGCGGTCGGCCAGCAGCTTCGAGGTCTGCTGCAGCGTCGGCTTGGTGCGGAGGTATTCCTCCGGCAGGTCGAGCAGCTCCGAGTAGCGCTGGTTGTAGCCGACCATGCGGTCCTCGGCGTCGATGACGACGATGCCCTGGTCGACGTTGCGCATGATCTGGTCCATCAGCGCCAGCTGCTCGGCCTGAGTCTCCTCGGCGTGCTTGCGCCCGGTGGTGTCGACATAGGTGCGCACGAATCCGCCGCCCGGCAGCGGGATGCCGCGGACCTCGATCCACGAGCCGTCGGGGCGCTTGCGCTCGAAGGTGAAGGGCTTGTCGGGCGACGGGACCTGCTTCATCCGCGCCTTGACCTTCTCGTCCTCGGTCTCGCCGGCGACGTTCGGGTGTTCGCCCGAGCGCACCTGATGGCGGACGATCTCGAACATCGAAGGGTGGGTCGCCAGAAGCGAGTTCGGCAGCTTGAAGAGCTCGGCGTAGCGGCGGTTCCAGGCGACCAGCCGGCTCTCCCGGTCATGGACGGCAATCGCCTCGATCATGTTGTCGAGAACCGCCGACAGCACCCGGCGCTCGGCGTCGGGCCGGCGGATGAAGCCGGCGAAGGCGGAAAGCCCGGCGGCAAGCAGGGCCGCGAGCCCGACCCATTCGCCCATGGTCGCCGCCGGCTTGGTCAGCAGGCTGAACAGCGCGAAGGCGGCGAAGGCGGCGACGAAGGTGGACAGCGCGGCCTTGAGCGAATCGGTGGCCAAGGGCGCCGTGGCACGGACGATCGGACTCATTTTAGGCGACTCCCCGAGAGGGCTGCGAGGCTAGCATTGCCGTTGCAGCGCAAGCCACTGGCGCGGAGCCCGCCGGCCGGGCTAAGAACGGTCAGCTACGGACACGAGCCCATGCCCCGCCTATTCGTCGCCCTGCCGCTGCCCGAGGACGTCCGCGAACGTCTGGGCCTGCTCGCGGGCGGGGTGCCGGGCGCCCGCTGGGTCGATCCCGAGAACCTGCACCTGACGCTGCGCTTCATCGGCGAGGTCGACGGCGGCTGGGCGGAGGACGTGATCTCCGCGCTCGCCGGCGTCAGCGCCAAGCCGTTCGAGCTGACGCTCGCCGGGGTCGGCCACTGGGGCACGAAGGAACGGGCGAACGCGATCTGGGCCGGCGTGGACAAGAATCCGGGCCTGACCCACCTGCAGAGCAAGATCGAGTCGGCGCTGGTCCGCCTCGGGCTCGAGCCCGAAGGGCGGAAGTTCTCGCCCCACGTGACCCTGGCCCGGCTCTCCGGCAGCCCGGCGGCGCGGGTCGCGAAGTTCATCGCCGATCACAACCTGTTCCGGCTGCCGCCCTTCAAGGTGACGGCTTTTACGCTGTTCTCGAGTTTCCTCTCGCGGGGCGGCGCGATCTACACGCCGGAAGTCGAGTATGCCCTTCTCGGCACTTGACGGGATCCGGCCCGACGCCGGCTCGCTCATCGTGGTGCTGACCGGCGCCGGCATCTCCAAGGAATCCGGCCTCGACACCTTCCGCGACGCGGACGGCATCTGGTCGAAGGTGCGGACCGAGGACGTCGCCACATGCGAGGCCTTCGTCAGGGATCCGAGGCGCGTGCACGCCTTCTGCAACGAGCGCCGCCGCGGCCTGCTCGGCG
>CAZZLX010000767.1:0-1991 GCA_964655235.1 uncultured Rhizobium sp. | reverse complement strand
CGCCACCGGCCCGATGGAAGTCACCATGTCCATCGACAAGGCGTTCGCGCCGTCGATGGTGCTGAACTGCATGACCGCGACGGTCACCTCGATCGTCGACAAGAAGGTCGCGATGGCGAACCAGAAGGACGGCGACTTCGGCTATGACTGGCTGAAGACCCACTCCGCCGCCTCCGGCCAGTACAAGCTGGTCAACTGGAAGGCCTCCGACGGCTACACGCTGGAGAAGGTCGACGGCAACTGGCAGGGCGACGCGACGCTCAAGCGCGTCATCGTGCGCCACGTCGCCGAGACCGCGTCCCAGCGCCTGCTGCTGACCAAGGGCGACGTAGACATCGCCCGCGACCTCAGCCCCGACGACGTCGATGCGGTGAAGAAGGACGCCAACCTCAAGGTCGAGGACGACCTCAAGGGCCGCATCACCTACTTCTCCGCCAACCAGAAGCACCCGATCCTGTCGAAGCCGAAGGTCGTCGAGGCGATGAAATATCTCGTCGACTACGACGGTCTCAAGTCGACGATCCTCCGCGGCCGCGCGGTCGTGCACCAGGCGTTCGAGCCGCGCACCTTCCTCGGCGCCATCGACGATGCGCCCTACCGGCTGGACGTCGAGAAGGCGAAGGCGCTGCTGGCGGAGGCCGGGCATCCGAACGGCTTCAGCATCCAGATGGACGTCCGCACCGGCTATCCGACGACGGAGATGGCGCAGTCGATCCAGTCGACCTTCTCGCGCGCGGGCATCAAGCTCGAGATCATCCCGGGCGACGGCCGCCAGACGCTGACCAAGTATCGCGCCCGCACGCATGACCTCTATATCGGCGCCTGGGGCCCGGACTATCCGGATCCGCACACCAACGCCGATACCTTCGCGCGCAATCCCACAAACAATGCCGACGACGCGAAGGGCACCGGCTACCTGACCTGGCGCAACGCCTGGGCGATTCCGCAGATGACCGCCCAGACCGATGCCGCGGTCATGGAGAAGGACAACGCCAAGCGCGCGCAGATGTATGGCGACATCCAGCGCGAGCATCAGCGGACCTCGCCGTTCGTGATCATCTACCAGCAGCTGGTCCAGACCGGCATGCGCAAGAACGTCCAGGGCTTCCACAGCGGCGGCCCGGTCTCCAGCGCCTACTACTGGACCGTGAAGAAGTAAGACACGCTTGACCGACTCGACCGTTACGACCGCGACGGGAAGCTCACGCTTCCCGTCGCGCTACTTTTGGGGGACGCTCAAGGTCGCCGGCACGGTGCTGCTGACCTTCCTCGGCCTTCTTCTCATCACTTTCCTGATCGGCCGCGTCGTGCCCGTCGACCCCGTCCTCTCGGCGGTCGGCGACCGGGCGTCGCACGACACCTACGAGCAGGTCCGCCGCGAGATGGGCCTGCACCTGCCTCTGTGGGAGCAGTTCCTGAACTACGTCCTGCAGGTGCTGAAGGGCGAGCTCGGCAAGTCCGTGCTCACCGCCAACACCGTGGTCGACGACATCAAGCGCGTGTTCCCGGCGACGCTAGAGCTCGCCACCACTGCGACATTCTTTGGCGTAGCGCTCGGCGTGCCGATGGGCGTGGTTGCCGCGGTCAACCAGGGCCGCTGGCCGGACCAGGTCGTTCGCCTCCTCGGCCTCTTCGGCTATTCGATGCCGGTGTTCTGGCTGGGCCTGATGGGCCTCCTGCTGTTCTACGGCATCCTCGACATCGCCGCCGCGCCCGGCCGCGTCGACTTCGCCAATCTCGACGTCGTCCATGAGGTGACCGGCCTGATCCTGGTCGACGCCGCGATGCAGGGCGAGTGGGAGGTGTTCTTCGACGCGCTCCACCATCTGATCCTGCCGGCCGCGGTGCTGGGCTATTTCTCGCTCGCCTACATCAGCCGCATGACGCGCAGCTTCATGCTGGAGCAGCTCCGCCAGGAATACGTGACCACCGCCCGCGTGAAGGGATTGTCCGAAGCGCGCGTGATCTGGCGGCATGCGCTCGGCAACGTC
>CAZZLX010000766.1:0-1997 GCA_964655235.1 uncultured Rhizobium sp. | reverse complement strand
CGACATTGGCGCCTTCCGGTCCGAGGCGGGGATGGACGGCGGTAGCTTCGTAGACGGTGGCGGCAGCGGTCATTTGCCCGTCCTCTAGAACTGGCTGCCGGCGAAGCGGCGCTTCAACCGGTTGCGGATGACGATGGCCGCCGCATTCATTCCGGCGATCATGGCGATCAGGAGCAGCGTGGTGACGAAGACCATCGGCTTGCCGGCCTCGGAGTTCCGGGACTGGAAGCCGACGTCGTAGATGTGGAAGCCCAGATGCATGAAGCTGCGTTCGAGGTGCAGATAGGGAAACACCCCGTCGATCGGGAGCTCGGGCGCCAGCTTGACCACGCCGACGAGCATCAGCGGCGCCACCTCGCCGGCGCCGCGCGCCATCGCCAGGATCAGGCCGGTCATGATTCCGGGAAGCGCTCTCGGGAGCACGATGTACTTGATCGTCTGCCATTTCGACGCGCCGCAGGCGAGCGATCCTTCGCGCATCGAGCGCGGCACCGCTGCCAGCGCCTCCTCGGTCGCGACGATCACCACGGGCACGGTCAGCAGCGCCAGCGTCAGCGACGACCACAGAAGGCCGCCGGTCCCGAAGGTCGGGCTGGGCAGGCGCTCCGGATAGAAGAGCTGATCGATGGAGGCACCCAGCGTATAGGCGAAGAAACCGAGACCGAACACGCCGTAGACGATCGACGGCACGCCCGCGAGATTGTTGACCGAGATGCGGACGATCGCGACCATACGCCCCTGCTTCGCGTATTCCCTCAGGTAGAGCGCCGTCACCACACCGAAGGGAGCGACGGCGATCACCATCAGCAGCGTCATCGCGAAGGTGCCGAAGATTGCCGGCCAGACGCCGCCCTCAGTATTCGCCTCGCGCGGCGCATCGGCCAGGAACTCGCCCCACCGTGAGAAATAGATGCCCAGGCGATCGAACCACCCGACGGTATTCGCGGGATAGTGGCGGACGATCTCGGAGAGACGGATCGTCTTCTCCTTGCCGCCGATCTCGACCAGCGTCACCTTGTAGCGTTCGTCCTCGGTCTTGAGTCGCTGCGCCTCGTCGGCGAGGCGTTGGTATTCGGTGCGCAGCTCGGCGATACGCGCATCCGCCACGGCCTTCTCCTTGGCGTAGACCGGGCTGGCCTCGGTCTCGTCCAGGGCGAGCCGCCTCAATGCCAGCCTTTCCCGCTCGATCCGGGCGTTGATATGGCCGATCTCGTCCTGCTCGATGGCGCGGATCGTCCGCCAGCGCCGCCGCGCTTCGCGGTGGGCGGCGACCGCGCGGGAGTCGGCGAAAGTCAGCTTTTCGCCGGCCACCTCGACCGTCGAGATGCGGCCGACGAAAGGCCCCCATTCGAGGCGCTCGACGAAGTAGAGATCCGCCGGCGCTTCGACGCTGCTGACCTCGTAGTCGGCGGCCCAGCGGAAATCGTCGTTGTAGAAGTCGAAGTTGCCGGTCCGATAGAGCGTCCGCCAGGCGAAGCCGCCATCATCGCGGATCCGCCGCCGCGTGGCTTCGTCGAGCACCTGCAGGCGCTCGGCTCCCGGGCGGAACTCCTCGGATCGCGTCGGCTCGCCGGCAATGCGCGAGCCGTCGACGAAGGTCACCAGATGGATCGGCTTCGGCCACAGCGCGGCAGCGCCGTTCCACAGCACCATCAGGAGAAAGCCGACGATCATCGTCATGCCGAAGGCGAGCGCGCCGGCGAGCAGCCACTGAGATGGCTCGCCGAGAGCCGAAAGCGCCGTGACGCGCGAACGCTCCCGGGGCCGGACCGCGGCGACTGGATCTAGGGTTTCGATGGTGGCTGACATCCCTCGGCGACCTACAGCTGCGCCGAACGTTTACGGAAGCGCTGGCGGACGACCTCGGCCAGCGTGTTGACGACGAAGGTCATGATGAACAATGTGAGGGCCGCGAGGAAGAGGGTGCGATAGAGCGTCCCGTCCTTGACCGCCTCCGGCAGCTCGACCGCGATGTTGGCCGAAAGCGCCCGCAGGCC
>CAZZLX010000765.1:0-2004 GCA_964655235.1 uncultured Rhizobium sp. | reverse complement strand
ATCTTTGCGCAAAGATCGATGTGCCATCCGAACGAGCGGGAGAGCGTCATGAAGGCCTTGTCCGTCGCGGCGATTATCGGCTTTGCAGGGCTGGCGGCGATGGCTTTGCCGGCGGGGGCCGAGACGGTCCTGAAGGTCGTGCCGCAGGCCGATCTCAAGAACATCGACCCGAATCTGAATACGGCGACGATCACCCAGCTCCACGGCTACATGGTCTACGACGTGCTGGTCGGCGCCGACCGCACGCTCGACTGGAAGCCGCAGATGGCGGAGAGCTGGACGGTCAGCCCGGACGGGCTCACCTACATCTTCAAGCTCCGCCCCGGCCTCAAATGGCATGACGGCAGCACCGTCACGACCAGGGACATCATCCCCTCGATCGAGCGCTGGGCCGCCAAGTCGGGCGACGGCAAGACGCTGATGAAGTATGTCGGGCGCGTCGCGGCCAAGGACGACATGTCCTTCGAGATCGTGCTCAAGGAGAAGGTCGGCATCGTTCTCTCCGCGCTCGGCAATCCGTTCCTGCCGGCCTTCATGATGCGCGAGAAGGACGCGAAGCTGTCGCCGGACGAGCCGGTCAAGGAAGCGATTGGCTCCGGCCCCTTCACCTTCGAGGCGAAGGAGTGGGAGCCAGGCCACAAGGTCGTCTACAAGAAGAACGCCGCCTACACGCCGCGCGCCGAGCCCAGCAACGCCTATGCCGGCGCCAAGGCGCCGAAGGTCGACCGGGTCGAGTGGCTCTATATCCCCGACTCGACGATCGCCGTGCAATCGCTGCTGAAGGGCGAGGTCGACATCCTCGAGCAGCCGTCGACCGACCTGATCCCGACGATGAAGAAGGATCCGAACGTCACGCTGAAGATCCTGGATCCCTTCGGCACGATCGGCATGCTGCGCTTCAACCATCTCCATCCGCCGTTCAACGACGCCCGCATCCGCCGCGCGGCACTGCATGCGATCGACCAGACGGCGCTGCTGGACGCGATGGTCGGCCAGCCCGATCTGCAGAAGCCCTGTCTCGCGGTCTTCATGTGCGGCGGGCCGTTCGAGAGCGACGTCGCGACGGCTCCGTTCGAGAAGTCCGACATAGCCGCGGCGAAGAAACTGCTCGCCGAGGCCGGCTACAAGGGCGAGCCGATCGTCCTGATGGATCCGACCGACCAGAACCTGGTCCACAACATCTCGGTGGTGGCGGCATCCCAGCTCAAGGCGGCTGGGTTCAACGTCGACCTGCAGTCGATGGACTGGTCGACGATGACGTCGCGTCGCGGCAACAAGGCGCAGCCGGGGCAGGGATCGCCCGGCTGGAACATCTTCCCGACCTTCTGGACCGGCTTCATCATCGGCAACCCGGGCACCAACATCCCGCTGGCCGGCGATGCGGTCTGGCCGGGCTGGTACACCGATGCGGAGACCGAGAAGCTTCGTGGCGAGTTCCTCACCACGACGGACCGCGACCAGCAGAAGAAGATCGCCGAGGCCCTGCAACTTCGCTACTACGAGCAGGTTCCGTATCTCTCGACCGGCCAGTTCCGTCGACCCGTTGCCTGGCGCAACACGGTCAGCGGCGTGCCCGAGACGCTCCAGCTCTCCGTCTGGAACGTGGAGAAGAAGTAACCCATGGATCGCGCCAGCCTCCGCGGAAAGGTTCAGACCGTCGCCGGCCTCATCGACCCTTCCAAGCTCGGCAACGTGCTGATGCACGAGCACCTGCTCTGCGACATCCGCACGCCGACGATGAAGAAATCCAACGTCAAGGACCCTGAGATCACGCTTCAGAACCGCCATGCCATCGACTACGGCCGCATGCCGCACGCCATGCAGTACGTGATGGACATGAAGGATATCGCCATCGTCGAGATGGAAAGCCTGATCCAGGTCGGCGGCCAGTCGCTGGTGGAGCTCACCTGTGGCGGCATCAAGCCTGACCCCAGGGGGCTTCTGGACATCCAGCTCGCGACGGGGGTCAACGTCGTGATGGGGTGCGGCTACTACGTCGAGGAG
>CAZZLX010000764.1:0-2006 GCA_964655235.1 uncultured Rhizobium sp. | reverse complement strand
CCCACAGACCGGCGGCGTTCACGACGTGCTCGACCTTGACCACGCCCTTGTCGGTCGTGATGTCCCAGCCGCCATCGGTCCGCTGCTTGAGGCCCGTCACCTGGGTGAAGCGATGGATCTCGGCGCCAGCCTTGCGCGCGGCGATGGCATAGGCGTGGGTGACGCCGTTCGGGTCGACATGGCCGCCGTCGAGGCGATGCAGCGCACCGACGAACTGGCTCGGGTCCAGCAGCGGGTTGAGCTTGGTCGCCTCTTGCGGCGAGATCAGGTGCGTCTCCATGCCGAGGTACTTGGCACGGGAGTGCATGAGCTTGAGGTTGTCGAAGATCTCGTCCGTGGCGGCAGCGACCATGTTGCCGGTCGCGTGGATGCCACAGCTCTGGCCCGAGATCTGCTCGATCTCCCGGTAGAGGTCGATCGTGTACTTCTGCAGCTTCGAGACGTTGGCGTCCGAGTTGTAGGTGTGGACGCTGGCCGCCGCATGCCAGGTCGAGCCCGAGGTCAGCTCGTGCTTCTCGAACAGCGCGATGTCGGTCCAGCCGAGCTTGGTCAGATGATAGAGAATGCTCGCGCCGACGACGCCGCCGCCGATGACGGCCACCCGATACTCGGTCTTCACGGAAATCCCCTTCGAAACGTCCTTCGGCAATACGGCAATTGGGGCCGGTTCGGCAACCCTCAGGCGGTCGCCTCGCCGGACTGGCGGCGCCCGCGCCTTCGTCCGCCGCCCTCGCCCGCTACGGCCGCGGCCGGGTCGCGGTTGGCGCGGAGCCAGGCCATGCAGTCGGGATCGAAGCCGTTTAGCGTGTTGGCGGCGCGGATCGCGTCCATGTCCTCCTTGTGCAGCGGATTCATGATCGCGCTGGTCATGCCCATGGCCGCGGCCATCGACAGGAAGTGCGCGTTCATGACGCGGCGGTTCGGGATTCCGAAGGAGATGTTGGACGCCCCGCAGGTGGTGTTGACCTTGAGTTCCTCGCGCAACCGCCGGACCAGGCGGAAGACCTGTGCGCCGGCGGTGTTCAGGGCCCCGATCGGCATCACCAGCGGATCGACGACGATGTCGCAGGCCTTGATCCCGTGATCGGCGGCACGCTCGACAATCTTCTTGGCGACGGCGAAGCGGACGTCGGGGTCGTAGCTGATGCCGGTCTCGTCGTTGGAAATCGCGACCACCGGCACGTCGTATTTCTTCACCAGCGGCAGGATGGTCTCGAGCCTGTCCTCCTCGCCCGTGACCGAGTTCACCAGCGGCCGGCCCTTGGCGACGGCGAGGCCCGCGGCGAGCGCCGCCGGCACCGAGGAGTCGATCGAGAGCGGAACGTCGACCAGCGACTGCACCAGCTCGACTGTCTTTGCCATCAGCGGCGGCTCAGTGACGTTGGGATCGACTGCGGTCACGCCGGCGTTGACGTCGAGGACCAGGGCACCCGCCGCGACCTGGGCGAGCGCGTCGGCGGTCACGCCGGAAAAGTCGCCGGCCATCATCTCGGCCGCAAGCTTTTTGCGCCCAGTCGGGTTGATCCGCTCGCCGATCACGCAGAACGGCCGTTCGAAGCCGATCACCGCGGTTCTGGTCGCGGAATGAAGCACGGTCTCGGTCACGCTTTGCTCCTCGCCTCCCACGAGCCACGTCCGGCAAGCCATTCGGCGGCATCGGGAAGTCCGCCGAAAGCATAGACATGCAGCTGCCGGATCAGGCTCTGCTCGTTCGACAATACGCCACTCTCAATCGCCCGCACATGCGGATCGGGCGCGTAGTTGCCGAGCAGCGAGGTCAGCGCCGCCTTGCGCTTCAATGCGAAGGAGAGCGACGTGCGTACGCCGCAGAGCGCGGCATACTTCATGAGCCGTGTCATCGTCGTGGGCCCGGCGACGCCGAGATGGATCGGCACGCGGATGCCCTCGGCGCGGAGGCGCTCAGACCAGGCGATCGCCGCATCCGCATCGAAATTGAACTGCGTGACGAGACGCAAGTCGATGCCGGTGCGCGCCGCGAAGGCGAT
>CAZZLX010000763.1:0-2009 GCA_964655235.1 uncultured Rhizobium sp. | reverse complement strand
TTGTCGTCGTCGCTGCAGAGCGTGTGCTCCGACAGCAGCATGACCCGGAGGATCGGCTGCGCCATGGCCACCGGCAGCAGCCAGAAGATCCAGGGTCCGGCCGGGTCGAACCATGACCAGACCGCGAAGACACCGAAGAACACCGCCAGCATCGCGATCACCGAGCGGCGGACGCCAGCGCGTTCGCGTTCGGGAATGTAGGGAAAGCCGTCCCACTCGTTGCGGAGGATGCGGCCGTAGAAGTCGAAGCGGCTGGCGTAGTAGCCCCAGCCGCTGATGCGGACGGCGTATTGCCATACCGTCTGCGGCAAGGGGCCGGCGAGCTCGGGATCCTTCTGCGGATCCTGGGTGTGGCGGTGATGGGCGTAGTGGAAGAGCCGGTAGAAGCTGGAGTTGATCAAGGTCGGCACGCTGGCGATCCAGCCGAGCACGACGTTGAGCTGCCGGCTCTTGAAGGCGGTGTAGTGGACGCTCTCGTGCACCGGCGCGAACAGCGCGATCAGGAACCAGCCATGGAGGAGCATCGCCGGCAGCACCCACCAGGTGCCACGCGTCCACGCGACCAGCGCCGCACCGGCGGCGATCAGCAGCCAGTGGATCGTGTAACGCGCCAGTCCCTGGATGTCGGACCGTTCGCTCAGGCGCTTGAGGTCGGCGGGAGCCAGCACCCGGTCCGGGCGGCCGGTGACGACGGTCTCGGCGGTCAGAAGCATGGATCCTCCCCGGGCCCGGATTATGGCGGGGGGCGGAGATCCAGGCTAGCGGCCGGAACGGCCCATCGTCACCGCTTCGTAACCGACCACGGCAAGGGCCATCCCCGCGATCCCGAAAACCAGCTCGTCCCAGGGATCCCCCAGTGCGATTTCGACCACGACGAAGACCAGATCGCCGAACACGGCACCAAGGACGAAGCCGACGCCGCTGGCGATCAGGAGGCCGCGCGCGTGCGGGGAAAGGCCGTTCCAAGTCTCCCGTATCATCGGCGAATAGTCGCCGTTTCCTGACCAGCGGTCACTAATTACCGTACAGCGACCTCAGCGGGCACTTGCCAAGCCATGTTCTCCTGGAGCGGCCAGATCGGGTTCCGCAGGTTGGTCCAGGGAAGCCGCTGCAGCACCGGCGTGGTCAGGCCCGGCGAGTCGACCTCAAGGATCTGCTCGTCGGCGAAGATGTCGTTGAAGCCGGCACGGAAATGGCCGCGCGACTTGACCACGACGCAGCGCATGTCCCTGACCTTGATGCCGATGTGCTCGATCATCTCGGTATCGAGGCACTGCTGGCGATTGGTGATGAAGACGACGTCGATGCGCCCGTCGAGGCGGAGCCATGCGGTCTGGCCGAGGCTGCCCTTGCGCCCGCCCATGGTGCCGCGCCGGCCGACGAACTCGCCGTCGCTCAAACCCATCACCTGGGCCGGCACCGTCAGCTTGCCGGAAAGCTTGTTGGTCTCGTCGCGGTTGAGCTGCGCGGTGAAGCGCGCGCCGACGCCGAGGCGATGCGCCTCCGCCGCCAGCAACGGATCGTTGAAGATGCCGTAGGCGGTGCGGTCGATGCCGTTCTCGAGGAAAGCCTTCAGCACATGGATCGTATTTCCGCGGCCGCCGCCGCCGGGATTGTCCGCGCAGTCGGCGAACAGCAGCGGCTTGGCCGTCGGATCGGCCAGCACTGCCTTCACGCGGCTGACCGCCTCGTCGATCTCCATCACCTTCGGGCGCAGCCGGTCGCGCTGGTCCCAGAGATACTGCGCCAGTTCCTTCGCGAGGTCGTCGGCAGCCTTCTGGTTCTCGCGCGCGGTCACGATCACGCTCATGCCGGTCTTCGGCGAGTCGGCGAAGCTGCAGTTGCCGAGCACCGAGACATTGAGGATCGAGCCCTTCACCGCCTTGGTGGCACCGCCCATCCCGCCGATCGGCGGATGTCCCGAGGGCAACGTCGCGGCCTCGCCCCCTCCCATGCCTTCGAGGGGCGGGTGTCCCTGGCCACGCCGGCGACGTTGCAGATCTCCTCGC
>CAZZLX010000762.1:0-2010 GCA_964655235.1 uncultured Rhizobium sp. | reverse complement strand
CCAGTCGAGGTAGTTGCGCACCACCGTCGCCTCGGCCGACATCGGGCTCATGGTCTTGAGCTTCTTCAGCTCGGCCATGGCCTTGTCGTGGGCCTCCTTCGACAGCTTGCTCTTCTTGATGCGCTCCTCGAGCTCGGACTGCTCGTCCTTGCCCTCGTCGATCTCGCCGAGTTCCTTCTGGATCGCCTTGAGCTGCTCGTTCAGGTAGTACTCGCGCTGCGTCTTCTCCATCTGCCGCTTGACGCGGTTGCGGATGCGCTTCTCGACCTGAAGGACGCCGATCTCGCTCTCCATGAACGCATAGACGCGCTCGAGCCGCTCGGAGATCGTAGGGACCTCTAGCAGGGCCTGCTTGTCGGAGATCTTGATGTTGAGGTGCTGCGCGACGGTGTCGGCCAGCTTGCCGATGTCCTCGATCTGGTTGATCGAGACCAGGACCTCCGGCGGGATCTTCTTGTTGAGCTTGATGTACTGCTCGAACTGCGAGACCACCGCACGCGACAGCGCCTGCAGCTCCTGGCCCTGGCCCTCGACGTCCGGGAGAACGTCGGCCTCGGCCTGGAAGAACTCGTCGTTGTCGGTGTAGCGGAGAACGCGCGCGCGCTTAACGCCCTCGACCAGCACCTTCACGGTGTTGTCGGGCAGGCGGAGAAGCTGCAGCACGGTACCGACGGTGCCGACCTTGTAGATGTCGTCGGTCGAAGGATCGTCCTGGGCGGCGTTCTTCTGCGTGACCAGGAGGATCTGCTTGTCGTCCTTCATGACGTCCTCGAGCGCGCGGACCGATTTCTCGCGCCCGACGAACAGCGGAACGATCATGTGGGGGAAGACGACGATGTCCCGGAGGGGGAGGACCGGGAAGAGACCGACAGAGGAAGATTCTGACATGGTGCTCACTTTCTAAAAAAGCCGGGCCAGGGCTCGTACTGGATGCAACCGCTGGACCCGCTCGAACATTCAGATGGCCGACCGTCCCTCCCCTTTCAACCTCTTGAACTCAGGCGCTTAACGCCTACTGGTTTCCCCCCGTTCAAGCCGAGGTCGGCGCGGCGTCGCGCGGGCGCTCGGAGTGGACGTAAAGCGGCTTCGACCCGACATCGACCACGTCCTTGCCGATGACGATGCGCTCGACGTCCGAGAGACCGGGCAGGTCGAACATCGGGTCGAGCAGGATGCCTTCCATGATCGATCGGAGCCCGCGGGCGCCGGTCTTGCGCTGGAGCGCCTTGCGGGCGATCGCGCGCAGTGCGTCCTCGTGGAAGTCGAGGCGCACGTCCTCCATCTCGAACAGGCGCTGATACTGCTTCACCAGCGCGTTCTTCGGCTTGGACAGGATGTCCATCAGCGCGAACTCGTCGAGGTCCTCGAGCGTCGCCACGACCGGCAGGCGGCCGATGAACTCGGGGATCAGGCCGAACTTCAGCAGATCCTCCGGTTCGACTTCCTTCAGCACGTCGCCCGTGCGGCGCTCCTCGGGGCTGCGCACGTCGGCGCCGAAGCCGACCGAGGTGCCCTTCTGGCGCATCGAGATGATCTTCTCGAGGCCGGCGAAGGCGCCGCCGCAGATGAAGAGGATGTTGGTGGTGTCGACCTGCAGGAACTCCTGCTGCGGGTGCTTGCGGCCGCCCTGCGGAGGCACCGAGGCAACGGTGCCCTCCATGATCTTCAGCAGCGCCTGCTGCACGCCCTCGCCCGACACGTCGCGGGTGATCGAGGGGTTGTCAGACTTGCGGCTGATCTTGTCGACCTCGTCGATGTAGACGATGCCGCGCTGCGCGCGCTCGACGTTGTAGTCGGCCGACTGCAGGAGCTTCAGGATGATGTTTTCCACATCCTCGCCCACGTAACCGGCTTCGGTCAGCGTGGTGGCGTCGGCCATCGTGAACGGCACGTCAAGCATCCGCGCCAGGGTCTGGGCGAGCAGCGTCTTGCCGCAACCGGTCGGGCCGATCAGCATGATGTTGGACTTGGCGATCTCGACTTCGTTCGCCTTCCCGCCGTGACTCAGCC
>CAZZLX010000761.1:0-2011 GCA_964655235.1 uncultured Rhizobium sp. | reverse complement strand
CCCGGGACCGGCAAGACCGTGCTGGCGCGCGAGGTAGCCGCGGCGCTCGGCAAACCGCTGATCGAATGGCACGTCAAGTCGACGACCAAGGCCCAGCACGGGCTCTACGAGTACGACGCTGTGGCCCGCCTGAGAGATGGGCAGCTGGGCGACGAGCGCGTGCGCGACATCAAGAACTACGTGACCCGCGGCAAGCTGTGGGAGGCGTTCACGGCCGACGAGACCTGCGTGCTGCTGATCGACGAGATCGACAAGGCCGACATCGAGTTCCCGAACGACCTTCTGCTCGAGCTCGACCGCATGGAGTTCCACGTCTATGAGACGAGGGAGACGGTGAAGGCGCGGAACCGGCCGATCGTCTTCATCACCTCGAACAACGAGAAGGAGCTGCCGGACGCGTTCCTGCGCCGCTGCTTCTTCCACTACATCAAGTTCCCCGACCGCGAGACCATGGAAAGGATCGTCGACGTCCATTTCCCGGAGGTGAAGAAGGCGCTGGTACGCGAGGCGCTGACGGTCTTCTACGAGCTCCGCGAGGTGCCGGGCCTCAAGAAGAAGCCCTCGACCTCCGAGCTGCTGGACTGGCTCAAGCTGCTGATGGTCGAGGACCTGTCGCCGGAGGCGCTGAAGGCCAAGGACGCCAAGTCGCTGATCCCGCCGCTCCATGGCGCGCTGCTCAAGAACGAGCAGGACGTGCACCTGTTCGAGCGCCTCGCCTTCATCGCGCGCCGCGAAAGCCGCGGGGACTGAGCCGCCGGCGATGTTCAGCGACTTCTTCCTGAAGCTGCGCGACGCCAAGGTACCGGTCACCTTGAAGGAGCACCTGACCCTGATCGAGGGGTTGCAGGCGGGGGTCTGCGACTGGTCGGTCGAGTCCTTCTATTATCTGTCGCGCGCGACGCTGGTGAAGGACGAGATCCACCTAGACAAGTTCGACCGGGTCTTCGGCGAGGTGTTCAAGGGGATCGAGACGCTCGATCCCGAGGCGCTGATCGCCAACATCCCCGAGGAGTGGCTGAAGAAGCTCGGGGAGAAGTTCCTGACCGAGGAGGAGAAGCGCCAGATCAAGGCGCTCGGCGGCTGGGACAAGCTGATGGAAACGCTTCGCCAGCGCATGGAGGAGCAGAAGGGACGTCACCAGGGCGGCTCGAAGTGGATCGGCACCGCCGGCACCTCGCCGTTCGGCGCCTACGGCTACAACCCGGAAGGCGTGCGGATCGGCCAGGACAAGAACCGCAACAACCGCGCGGTCAAGGTCTGGGACAAGCGCGAGTACCGGAACCTCGACGACAACGTCGAGCTCGGCACGCGCAACATCAAGGTGGCGCTCCGCAAGCTCCGGCGCTTCGCGCGCACCGGTGCCGCCTCGGAGCTCGACCTGCCGGACACCATCCGCTCGACCGCGAACAATGCCGGCTGGCTCGACCTCAAGCTCGTGCCCGAGCGCCACAACGCGGTGAAGGTTCTGCTGTTCCTCGACATCGGCGGCTCGATGGACGAGCACGTCAAGGTCTGCGCCGAGCTGTTCTCGGCGGTGAAGTCCGAGTTCAAGCACCTCGAATACTTCTACTTCCACAACTGCCCCTACGAGGCGATGTGGAAGGACAACAGCCGCCGCTGGTCGGAGAAGCGGCCGACCGCGGAGATCCTCCGCACCTACGGCCCCGACTACAGGGCGGTGTTCGTCGGCGACGCCTCGATGAGCCCCTACGAGATCGTGCAGCCCGGCGGCTCGGTCGAGCACTTCAACGAGGAGTCGGGCCAGGTGTGGCTGACGCGCATCCTCGAGCACTTCCGGAAGTCGATCTGGATCAACCCGGTCGAGGAGGGGCGCTGGAACTGGACCCAGTCGATCCAGATGATCGAGCGCCTGATGGGGCGCCGGATGTACCCGCTGACCTTGGACGGCCTCGATCGCGGCATCCGCGCGCTGAGCCGCTAGCCCTCTCTCCGGAAGTGTTCCCCGTCAGCACTCATAGGACAGACTGAGGTGTTTGCGTAACGGAGAGTT
>CAZZLX010000760.1:0-2020 GCA_964655235.1 uncultured Rhizobium sp. | reverse complement strand
GGACGGGATCAGTACACGTCGGACGACGTGTTCGCCGCACCGCCCGCCACGTTCTACTAAGCGACGGCGGCGACGCCGGTCACCCTCTGCACCACTTCGGGCACCACCAAGGCACCGAAGGTCGTACTCCACGGCCACGGCAGCCTGACGAGTCACGCACGCACCGTCGCCCGCGTCTTCGGCTACGACCGCGCTGACACGGTGCTGCTGCAGGCGCTTCCCTATTGCGGCACCTTCGGACTGGCGCAGGCGCTGGCGGGCATCGCCTCTGGACGCCCGTCGGTGCTGCTGCCGACTTTCGACGGCACCCTCGCAGCCGCCACTTTGAACCGGCATCGCGTCACGCATTTCAACGCCACCGACGACATGGTGGCGCGGATCCTGGAGGCTGTCCCATCGGGCAGCCGTCCCTTCCCATCGTTAGCGGCCGTCGGCTATGCGCGGTTCAACCCGGCGCTGGCCGACCTGGTCGAGCGCGGCGACACCAAGGGCGTGCGTCTTCACGGCCTCTATGGCATGAGCGAGGTACAGGCGCTGTTCGCCCGCCAGCCCGGAGATGCGCCGCCAGAGCGCCGACGCGCCGCCGGCGGCGTCACGACCTCTACGGAAGCGAAGGTTCGGGTACGCGACCCCGAGACCGGCTGTATCGTGCCGCAAGGCGAATCCGGCGAGATCGAGATCAAGGGCCCGAGCCTGATGATCGGCTACGACGGCAGCGATGCGGCGACGCGCGAGGCCTTCACCGAGGACGGGTGGTTCCGCACCGGCGATCTCGGGCGCATGGATCCGTGGGGTGGGTTCGAGTTCGAGACGCGCATGGGCGACGTCCTGCGGCTCGGCGGCTTCCTCACCAGCCCGGCCGAGGTCGAGGCGGAGCTCCAGGGCGATCCGTCGATCGACGGCGCCCAGGTCGTCTCTATCGCCGACGCCGCAGGCACCAAGGCGATCGCCTTCGTCACGCTGAAGCCGGGATATGGCTTCGACGAGGCGGCACTGATCGCGCGCTGCAAGGCAGCGCTCGCCGGCTTCAAGGTGCCGACGCGCGTCTTCTGCCTTGATGCCTTTCCCAGCACCACCGGGCCGAACGGCACCAAGGTCCAGCGCCATCGTCTGCGCGAGATGGCCGACGAGTTCATGCGCCTACGGAGGACGACCACATGACCGAAGTCCTGCTGTCGCGCGACGGCGAAGTCGCCGTCGTCACCCTGAACGAGCCCGAGCGGCGGAACGCACTGTCGCTGAACATGCGCGAGGTGCTGTTCGAGGTCCTCGACAAGGCCATGGCGAGCGACGCGCGCGCCATCGTGCTGACCGGGGCCGGCGGCAACTTCTGCTCGGGCGGCGACATCAAGTCCTTCGACCCCGGCGCGCCGCTGGTCGAGATCCGCGACCGCCTGAACCGGCTCCACCGCGTCGCCCGGATCCTGCTGACCGGAAAGAAGCCGGTCATCGCCGCGGTCGACGGCTACGCCTTCGGCGCTGGGGTGTCCCTGGCGCTCGCCTGCGACCACGTCGTCTCGGCGACCGATACACGATTCTGCGCAAGCTTCAACCGCGTGGCGCTGATGGGCGACCTCGGCCTGCTCTACACGCTCCCGCTCCGCGTCGGCATGGGGAAGGCCCGCGAGCTGCTGATGCTCGGCGAGATCGTCGAGGCCGCCGAGGCGCTGAGGATCGGTCTCGTCGACCGCCTCGCCGAGCCGGGCCAGGTCCTCAAGACCGCGATCGAGCGCGCGCGGCTTTTCGTCGCCTCGCCACCGGTCGCGCTGGCGATGACCAAGTCGGCGCTGGCGCGGATGCCGGCGACGCTCGACGAGGTTCTGCAGATGGAGCTCGACGGGCAGAGCGCGCTGTTCCAGACCGCCGACCATGCCGAGGGACGCGCCGCCTTCCTCGAGAAGCGGGCGCCCCGCTTCCAAGGCCGCTAGCAAACTTGGAGAGCCGCCTGTAAAAGGCCGCGCCATGACCGAGACCTTCACCGTCGCCGTTCCCGGCGCCAGCCTCAGCGTCGAGGCAAAGG
>CAZZLX010000759.1:0-2022 GCA_964655235.1 uncultured Rhizobium sp. | reverse complement strand
GCCTCGATCATCGCCAGCACCGCCGAATGCACGCGGCTCTGGGTCTGCAGGTTGACGCGGTTGGTGGCGATCAGCTTGCGCTGGGTCGCCTTGAGACGCGCCGCCTCGGTCCGGAGGCGATCGAGCATCACCTTCTGCAGGTCGACGACGCCGTCGCCGACATCGCGTTCGGGCGGCATCAGGGCGGCGACCGCATCCGGATGGGTCTGCAGGAAGTCGGGATGGCGGCGCAGGTAGTCGGTGACCTGGGCAGCGTCGAGGGCTTCGCTGGGGCGGGCTGTGGACATCAGAGGATCGACTGTCCGGTCTTCTTCCAGTCGGCGAGGAAGGCCGCAAGACCCTTGTCGGTCAGCGGATGGTTGAACAGCTGGCGGATTACGGCCGGCGGGATCGTCGCGACGTCGGCGCCGAGCTTGGCCGATTCGATCAAGTGAATCGGGTGCCGGATCGAGGCGACCAGCACCTCGGTCTTGAAGGCTGGGTACTGGCGATAGATCTGGACGATGTCGGCGATCAGCTGCATGCCGTCCTGGCCGATGTCGTCGAGCCGGCCGACGAAGGGCGAGATGAAGGCAGCGCGCGCCTTGGCGGCGAGCAGCGCCTGGGCCGGGGAGAAGCACAGCGTGACGTTGACCTGGGTGCCTTCGTCGGCGAGAACCCGGCAGGTCTTGAGCCCGTCCGGCGTCAGCGGCACCTTGACCGTGACGTTGGCCGCGATCTTGGCGAGCTTGCGCCCCTCGGCCAGCATGGTCGCATGATCGGTTGCGGTCACCTCGGCCGAAACCGGGCCGTCGACCGCGGCGCAGATCTCGGCGATGACGTCGAGCATCTTGCGGCCGCTCTTCTGGATGAGCGATGGATTGGTGGTGACGCCGTCGAGGAGGCCGGTCGCGGCCAGCTCCCGGATCTCGGCGACATCGGCGGTATCGACGAAAAACTTCATGGGCGGCCTCGGAAACCTGCTTTGAAATCTACCTCATGATGGCTGAGGACGCCAGCACACAAGCTATTGGGGGTGGAGAGCGGGTAGCCGTGCTCCTGCCTCTGCCGCTCGCGGGTGCCTACGACTATGTGGTGCCGGAGGGGCTGACCCTCCAGCCCGGCGAGTTCGTGATCGTGCCCTTGGGCCCGCGCGAGGTCCTGGGGGTGGTCTGGGGCAAGGGAACCGAAGACCTCGATTCCGCCAAGCTCAAGGAGGTCGTCGAGCGCCTGGAGGAGGCGCCGGCTTTGCCCGAGGCCGTCCTCAAGTTCGTCGACTGGGTCTCGGCCTATACGCTGGCGCCGCCCGGCGCCGTGCTCCGCATGGCGATGAGCGTGCCCTCGGCGCTCGAGCCGCCGAGGCTCGCGGCCGGTTATCGCTTCGCGCGCATGCCGGAACCCGGCGAGCGCATGACCTCGCAGCGCAAACGCGTGATCGAGCTCCTGGCCGAGGGCATGGCATGGCTTCCCGCCGATCTCGCGCGCGAGGCCGGCGTCGGCACCGGCGTGCTGAAGGCGATGGAGAAGGACGGTCTCCTCGATCGTATCGAGATGCCGGCTCCGCCGCCCTTCGGCGCGCCCGATCTCGACCGGCCGGGCCGGGTGCTCAACGAGGACCAGGCGGCGTCCGCTGCCGAGATGAAGAAGCGCGTCGCCGAGGATGCTTTTTCCGTGACGCTGCTCGACGGCGTCACCGGCAGCGGCAAGACCGAGGTCTATTTCGAGGCGGTCGCCGAATGCCTGAGACGTGGCCGGCAGGCGCTGGTACTGCTGCCCGAGATCGCGCTGTCGGCTGAATGGCTCAGCCGCTTCGAATCCCGCTTCGGTGTCAAGCCGGCGGTCTGGCACTCGGACCTGACTCAGCTCGAACGCCGCACGACCTGGCGCGCGGTCGCCGAGGGCAAGGCGCCGGTGCTGGTCGGTGCGCGCTCGGCATTGTTCCTCCCCTATCCCGATCTCGGCCTCATCGTCGTCGACGAGGAGCACGACCCGGCGTTCAAGCAGGAGGACGGCGTCCACTATCACGCGCGCGACATGGCGGTG
>CAZZLX010000758.1:0-2023 GCA_964655235.1 uncultured Rhizobium sp. | reverse complement strand
CCCGTCTCCATGTTGTTGTCGGCGATCGAGTGGCCGCGCTGGTCGAGGGCGTAGGCGATGCGCGTGAGATCGGCGCAGAAGGCCAGGAACACCGGCGCCTCCGCGACATGCTTCTGGTTGCCGGTGACCGGCGCCAGCTTCCTCAGGACCTCGCGGTCGCGGACCACGATCACGGAGTAGGACTGGATGTTGGACGACGTCGGCGCGCGGAATGCGGCCTTCAGGATCGCCTCGACCATCGCATCGGGCACCGGATCCGGCTTGTACCGACGCACGCTGACGCGTCGATGCAGAAGCTCGATTGTCTCGCTGGTGTAGATCGCCTGGCTGTCTGGCATGCGCACTCTCAAAGCGACTTGATGAATCGATCCAGCGCCGGCGCCCATTTGGCGGCATCGGTGCCCGAGGCGAGGTGGCCGTGCTCACTGTCGATCTCGAAATACTCCCCGTCGACGCCGGCGGCCTTGAGGGCCGGCATCACCTCGTCCCTGAGCGACGGCGGGAAGTACGCATCGGTGCGCGAGATCACGAACATCACCTTCGCCTTGATCTTCCCGAGGTCCGGCGTGACGTCGTAGCTGTCCATGGCGCGGCCGAGCGCCAGCATCGAGTTGCCGTCGAAGGCCTTGGCCCAGGCGCGCGCCTGACGCGTGATCTCGGCGTCGCGGTCGGCCTTGTTCGGCATCTTCGGCTTCAGCTCCTCGTCGGCGCCGTAGCTCCTGAGCGTCTCCTCGCGGATCCTGATCATCGTCGGAAGAATTCCGCCCTTGTCGTAGTAGTGCCCGCCGTTCCAGTTCGGATCGGTCGAGAGCTTCTTCAGAGTCGCGTTAGGATCGGCCTGTTGCGGGCGGCGCATGCCGGTCACGACCGGGACCAGACCCTTCATGAAGCCCGGATACTCGACGCCCCAGGTAAAAGCCTGGAAACCGCCATAGGAGGGACCGACGACCGCGACCAGTCCCTTGACGCCGAGCTGGTCGAGCAGGCGCTTCTGCGCGCCGACGATGTCGGGCAGCGTCAGCGTGGGGAAGTCCGGACCATAGGGCTTGCCGGTCGCAGGATTGACACTGCGCGGCGCGGTCGAGCCATACGCCGATCCCAGCATGTTCGACGAGACGACGAAGTACTTGTCAGTGTCGATCGGCTTTCCCGGTCCGCACAGTGCGCCCCAGGAGCCCTCGGAAGCGCCGGCACCGCCGTCGATGAACATGTGGCTCGACGTGTAGCCGTGCGTCACGAGGATCGCGTTCTTGCCGTCGGGCGCAAGCGTCCCGTAGGTGACGTAGGCGAGCTCGGCCTTCGGCAGCGTGCCGCCGAGCTTGAGCGGCAGGTCGCCGATCTGGGCGATCCGGGTCTTTGCCATCGATGTCGTGTCCAATCAGATCTTAGGGAAAAGACCTTAGCACGTCCGACATTTGATCTGGATCAGTGCGAACGGCCGTCCTAGCCTTAGGCTGATTACTCAGGGCTGCCCCGAACCAAGAGGCCCGCTATGCCCCTACGCAATACGTCCTCTGCCTACGGAACCGTCGCCAAGTGCCTGCACTGGGCGAGCGTGCTGCTGGTCCTCATCGGCTGGGCGATCGGCACCCTCGGCGACGCGCTGCCCCGTGAGAGCCGCGGAACAGCGCTTTACGTGCACATCTTGGCCGGCCTGCTGGTCCTGGTGGTGCTGGTCCTAAGGTTGGCGTGGCGGCAGGTTGACGTCCCTCCGGCACCCGAGCCGGTCTCCTTCGGTACCTGGGCCCTGCGGCTCGCCCGCCTGATTCATGATGCCCTCTATACCCTGCTGCTGCTGGTGCCGATTTCCGGCATCCTCGTTCAGTTCCTGCGCGGGGATCCGCTGCCGATCCCCGGCATCGGCGACATCGCCTCGCCCTGGCTTCCGAACCGCGCGACCGCGCGAACTGCAAAGGAAGTCCACGAGGTGCTGGCGAACGCGCTCGTCGTCACTGCCGCGATCCATGCGGCAGCCGCGTTGTTCCACCACTGGATCCTACGCGACCGGACCCTCTCCCGCATG
>CAZZLX010000757.1:0-2024 GCA_964655235.1 uncultured Rhizobium sp. | reverse complement strand
ACGAGCTCAACGTGAAGGAGGTCGTGCTCACGCTACACTCGCCGCACGTGACCTTCGCGCGGAAGCCGAACTTCCGCGCGCTCGGGCCGATCTACGGCGCGCGCGTCCACCTCGTGAAGAAGGGGCGCGGGGGGGCCGACGCGCTGACGGTGGCCGGGATGATGGCGTATTTCGCGGTGCCCGCCGTCAGCGTCGCCGTCATCCGGGATTTCGAGATCGAGGGCGCCAAGGCCTGGGGCGTCGCCGACGTCGACGCCGGCACGGCGGCCACCACCGACACTCTTTTCCAGGCGGCATCGATCAGCAAGCCGGTCTCGGCGATGGCCTCGCTCAAGGCAGTTGAGAAGGGGCTGTTCGCCCTCGACCAGGACATCAACACGATCCTCAAGTCCTGGAGGCTCCCGGGCAGTCCCTACGCCGGCGGCGACCCTGTCACACCGCGCATGCTGATGAGCCACACCTCGGGCACGGGGGACGGCTTCGGCTTTCCCGGATACGAGCCGGGCGCGCCGCTGCCGACGATCCTGCAGATCCTTGACGGCCAGACGCCGTCCAATACGGGACCTGTGCGCTTGGTGCGTCCGCCTTTGGCCGCCTTCCAGTACTCGGGCGGCGCCACCACGATCCAGCAACTGGCGCTGACCGACAGCGTCGGCCGGCCCTTCCTCGACATCGTCCGCGAATGGGTGCTCGACCCGATCGGCATGTCGAGCAGCACCTTCGAGCAACCCTTGCCGACGGCTCTGGCGCATCGGGCGGCGCGCGCCCATGGCATGGACGGCAAGCGCATGGGGCCGCCCTGGCACGTCTACCCGGAGCATCAGGCAGCCTCGCTCTGGACGACGCCGACCGATCTCGCGCGGCTCCTGATCGACGTGCAGCGGACGCTGGCGGGAAAGCCCGGGCGCGTGCTGTCCAGGAGGACGATGCAGGAGATGGTCACGCCGACCGGCGTCGGGCCTTATGCCGTCGGCTTCGCCGTCTCGCAGAGAGGCGAGGGGTGGTACTTCAGCCATGGCGGCGGCAACTGGGGCTTCAAGTGCCACGCGCTCGCCCATCGGGCCAAGGGCTACGGCGCCGTGGTCATGACCAACGGCGACGCCGGCGGCCTCCTGCTTCAGGAGATTCTCGACCGGATTGCACGGGTCTACGACTGGGACAGCCTCGACAAGCCGACTTTGCGCAACCTGACGACCCCGCCCAGGCCCGGCAGCGCGGCCTCCTGATCCTTATCCCCAGCGGGTCGCGCGCAAGGCCTCGCATTTCCTTGACATCCCTGGGACCCACGCGTAAACGACCGGCTCTCTTCGAGACGGGTTTGCGGGCGTAGCTCAGTTGGTTAGAGCGCCGGCCTGTCACGCCGGAGGCCGCGGGTTCAAGTCCCGTCGCTCGCGCCATCTCGGAGACCTTTCGGCCAAGTCGAGCCGATTCCGCGTCAAATGTGGGGTTACCTTGGAAAGTCCAGGCTTTCGCAAGGGCTTGGCCGTCGATATAGTGGCGTGCATTCAGGGCGTCGGGACGGCCGATGGAAGACCTTCTTAGAGAATACCTGCCGATCTTGATCTTCCTCGGTGTCGCCATCGTGGTGGCCGGGGCGGCGATCGCCGCGTCGTTCATCCTGGCCCGCCAGCATCCGGATCCCGAGAAGCTCTCGGCCTACGAGTGCGGCTTCGAGCCCTTCGACGACGCCCGCTCCAAATTCGACGTCCGCTATTACCTCGTCGCCATCCTCTTCATCATTTTTGACCTGGAAGTCGCCTTCCTGTTCCCCTGGGCGGTCTCGCTCGGCGATATCGGCGTCTTCGGCTTCTGGTCGATGGTGGCGTTCCTCGGTGTCCTCACCATCGGCTTCGTCTACGAGTGGAAGAAGGGAGCCCTCGAATGGGAGTGACCAGCCTCGGCACGCCCGTAGCCCCGGGCCCCGTCCAGGACAAGCTGATGCGGGCGGTGACGGACGAGCTCAACGACAAGGGCTTCGTCATCGCGCAGGTCGACAAGCTCGTCGCCTGGGCGCGCACCGGCTC
>CAZZLX010000756.1:0-2024 GCA_964655235.1 uncultured Rhizobium sp. | reverse complement strand
GGCCGGGAAGTACTCCATCACGTCGACCTCGCCGGTGCCGAGCGCCTGCACGCCCTTGGCAGGATCCGGAATGTACATCCACTCCAGGCGGTCGATCTTGACGAGCTTGGCGCCGCCATACCCGTCGGGCTTGTCGCTGCGCGGAACGTAGGCCGCATTCTTCTTGTAGACGACCTTGCTGCCGGGGACCCACTCCTCCTTGACGAACGTGAAGGGCCCGGAGCCGATGGTCTCGGTGACCGCGGTGTTGGGGTCGGTGCCGGCTTCCTTCTCGCGCATGATGAAGGCCGGGTTGCCCGAGTTGGACAGGACCTCCAGGACCGGCCCGAAAGCTTCTTTGAATTTGATATCGAAGGTGTCGGTGCCGGTCGGCACGATGTCGGCAATCTTCGAGAACATGATCTGGGCGCCGATGATCTTGACGCCCCAGCGCTTCAGCGACGGAACGACATCCTTCGACGTCACCGGGGTGCCGTCATGGAACTTGAGCCCCGAGCGGAGCTTGAACGACCAGGTAAGCCCGTCGGCGCTCTTGCTCCAGCTCTCCGCCATCTGCGGCGCCGGGCCGAACTTCTCGTTCTCGGCGAACAGCACGTCGTAGATATTGTAGGCATGCGCTGCGGTGACGTCGGCCGTCGTCACGATCGGGTCGATGATCTTGAGGTCGGCCTGGGCGACGATCTTGAGCGTCGACTGGGCCTGGGCGGGCGAACCGAGCATGAAGGCGAGCGCGGCAGCCGCACTGAGAGCCTTCAGGCCGAAGAGAGAACGAGACATCGCTTAGGTCCCCTGAGTTTCCGATCGGAACACTCTAGAGGGGCATCGGCCGTCGTCCAAGCAGCTTTCTTAAAATGCCCGCTTTCCGATGATAAATGCCCGCAAAGCCTCAGATCGAGGTCAGGCCGGCATTGAGCTTGGGCATCTCGCAGCGGACGCTGACGTCGATCGGCGAACGGCAGGCCTGATTGACGCGAACGTGACCGACGGCCGAGACCAGCATGAAGGCGTCGGTGGCCTTGAGCCCGAGACGCTCCTCCAGATGCTTCATCATCTCCATGACCGCGATCTCGGAGGCTTCCTCGTAGGTCTTGGCCGAGGCGGTCTGGATCAGCAGGTCCGGCGTCTCCAGCCACGGCCAGTCGCGGGCCTTGCCCTTCTCGAGCCCGATCCGGACATGGACGCGCGCGCCGATCTCGACGCCGGTGCCGCTGACCTCACCGTCGCCCATCGAGGCGTGCACGTCGCCGATGTAGAAGTGGCCCCCCGGAACGCGCACCGGCAGATGCACGCGAGCACCGACGGCGATCGCGTTGTTGTCCATGTTGCCGCCGTGCTTTCCGCAATAGGCCGTGCCGATCGGCTCGCCTTCCGGCGCCGTCGCCATCACGCCGATCATCGGGCGGACCGGGAACCGCAGGTTGTCGAAATGGATCACGCCGTCCTTGACCGGCAGGATCTTGGCGATCGGCTCGTTCACCAGGTTGCGGACCAGGCCGAAATCGGGCTTCACCAGCAGGAAGCCGTAGTCGTCGAGCGCGATTCCCAGCACGTCCACGACCAGCGCGTCGCCGGGCTCGGCGCCGGTGACCTTGATCGGGCCGGTCGCCGGGTTGCTCTTCGGGTACTTGTCGCGGAAGTCGGGCGCGGTCTCCATCACCTGCTCGGGCCGCTTGAGGCGGCCGGCGCGGGCATCGTGCGTCTCGATCATAAGCTCGGTGCCAGGCTTGACTTCGAGCCTCGGCGCCTCGGACTTGTCGACCTTGTAGGTCACGGTCTCGCGGGTCAGCAGGATCGGCGCGGCCATGTCAGGACCTCTTCGCTTCCTTGAGAGCGGTGAGGATGCCGATCAGCGCCTTGTCGCGATGGGCGGCGCGCTCGCGGACCGGCCGGCCCTTCACCGCCTTCTCGACCTCGGGCAGCAGCTTCTGGATCGTCGGCGCGTCGAACTCGGGCTTGCCGAGCTCCTTGAACAGGCCCTGGATCATGCCGCCCAGGTGATCGACGAAGTGCGGCATGCCGCCTTC
>CAZZLX010000755.1:0-2029 GCA_964655235.1 uncultured Rhizobium sp. | reverse complement strand
GGCGTTGTTTGACATGTTCTGCGGCTTGAAGGGTCTTACGGAAAGGCCCCGGCGCGTGTAGTGGCGCGCCAGGGCCGTCAGCAACAGCGACTTTCCGACATCCGATCCCGTGCCCTGGAGCATCAGGGCCGGGGTCGAGCTTCGATCACCTCGCCGCAAGCGCCCGCCTCAGATCGTCCGCGCCGGGGCTAGAGACGGTGCGGCTCACCAGGATCTCGCGCGGCGTCACCGCGCGCCCGTAATAGGCCTGGTTGAAATCCGCCTTCGGCTGGATCACCGAGCCTTCGAGCGCGGCGCCGCCGAACAGGCCCTGCGACTTCGAGAAGGCGATGATGTCGGTCGCCGGCGATCCCGTGGTCGCGGCCTCGACGCCAGCACCCATCGGGCCGACGGAGACGCTGGCATCGGCACCGAGCTTGGCCTGGGTCGAAAGCAGCGTGTTCATGCCGCGGTCAGTCATGACCAGGAACAGCACCTCCTTCGCCTCGACGCCGATCTGGATGCCGAACGAGGCGCCGGCCATCGTGACGAAGGCCGGGTTGGACCAGTTGCCCTGTGCATCCTTCGACAGCAGGACGCCGAAGCCACCCTCGCCGCCGATGAACAGGCCGGCCTTGATCAACTGCGGCACGACCAGGATGCCGCGCGCGGTGCGGAGCCGCGCCTTGGCGGCGGCGAAGTTCGGGTCGTTGAGGACGCTTTCGACCGAGAGGCGGGCGCGGTCGACCAGCGCCTGGGGCTCTTCGGCCTTGGCCATCGTGACGAGAAGGAAAGTGGCGGCGATGAATGAGATGAGGAAGCGCATGGCATGGGGACTCCTTGGCTCTAGAACTCGATACCCATCTGCGCCTTAACACCCGAATCGAAATGGTGTTTCACCGGTACCATCTCCGTGACCATGTCCGCCGCCTCGATCAGCTCCTTCTTGGCGTTGCGGCCGGTCACCAGTACGTGAAGCCTGTCGCGCCGAGCCTGAAGCCCGCGGATGACGTCCGTCAAATCAAGGTAATCGTATCGCAACACGATGTTCAATTCGTCGAGGACGACGAGGCCGAGATCGGGGGCCGCCATCATCCCCTTCGCCGCTTCCCAGGCCTTGGTCGCCGCCGCCACGTCCCGGGCGCGGTCCTGGGTCTCCCAAGTGAAACCTTCACCCATGGTCGCGAAGCGGATTTGGTCGCCGAAGCGCTCGAGGGCGCCGCGCTCGCCGGTCCCCCACTTGCCTTTGGTGAACTGCACGACGCCGACCTTCAGGCCGTTGCCGAGCGCGCGCAGCACGAGGCCGAAGGCGGCGGTCGACTTGCCCTTGCCCTTGCCGGTATGGACCATCAGAAGGCCCTTCTCGATCGTCTTGGTCGCGATCTTGGCGTCGCGGAAGGCCTTCCGCTTCGCCGCCTTGGCGGCGTGGCGGGCGAGGTCGTCGTCGGTCATGCGGCAGCTTCGCTCGTTCCGTTGAGGGACGCCAGCAGCGCCGGCCGGCGGTTGCCGCCCGGCCGCCAGAGGCCGCGGGCCCGTGCCTCATCGAAGCGGGCCAGCATGTCGCGGAGCGCGGCCGGGTTGGCCTCAGCCATGAACCCGCGCACCTGCTCGTCGGCGACATAGGCGTCGAACACGAGGTCGAACTGGTCGTCGCGGACCGCGCCCGTGGTCGCAGCGAAGGCGAAGAGGTGATCGACCGTCGCCGCGATCTCGACCGCGCCCTTGTATCCATGGCGCATGACGCCTGAGATCCATTTGGGATTGGCGGCACGGCCGCGAAGGATCAGCGCCAGCTCCTCGGGCAGCGTCGAGATCCGAGGCCGTTCGGGCCGCGAGTGGTCGTTGTGATAGATGACCGGCGCGGCACCCGAGAGATGCGCGACCGTGACCGCGAGGCCGCCCTCGAACTGGTAGTAATCGTCGGAATCGAGCAGGTCGTGCTCGCGATTGTCCTGGTTCTGGACAACCGCCTCGATGCCGTGCAGGCGGTCTGCCAGCATAGCCTCGGCCGCCCCTTCCTTGCCGGCGGCGTAGGCGAAGCTGCTCCAGG
>CAZZLX010000754.1:0-2033 GCA_964655235.1 uncultured Rhizobium sp. | reverse complement strand
TGATGGACCAGGATGTCCTTCTGGCCGATCGCCGCGAAGCAGTCGCCGCCGAAATCGCGGATGCGCTCGGGGAAGCGGGCGTTGAACGGTTTGAACAGAAGGTCCGGTCGGTCGGCGACGATCAGCTGCTTCAGGTCGGTGACGCCGACGAGCTCCTCGAGCCCGAAGACTTCGTCCGAGGTCACGTGCAGCTGGTCGACCACGAAGTCGCGCAGATCGACCGGCATGTTGGCATTCAGCGTCGCGCGGATCGCGTTGCCGCGGCGGCGGCGCTTGAGCGCCGACTCGAAGTGGCGGACCAGGTCCTCGGCCTCTTCGTCGATCTCGATCTCGCTGTCGCGGAGGATGCGGAAGACACCCTCGCCGTTGACGATGAAGCCTGGAAAGAGCCGGTTGAGGTAGAGGCCGACCAGGTGCTCGATGCGAAGAAATCGGATCGCATTGCCGGGCAGGCGCACGAAGCGGCCGATCTGCGGCGGCAGCGGCACCAGCGCGCGCATGCTTCGGCCCGCATCGGGCCGGAGCAGCTGCAGCACCATGGCGAAGCCGAGGTTCGGGATGAACGGGAACGGGTGCGCCGGGTCGACCGCCAGCGGCGTCAGCACCGGGAACACGTGCTCCATGAAGTAGACGTCGAGCCAACTGCGCTCGTCCTGGGTGAGATCGGCCGGCTCGATCACCGAGAAGTCGGCGGCCGCGAGCTCGCATTTGAGCTCCTTCCAGGCGCGCTGCTGGTCGCGCACGAGGTCGGAGACGCAGCGGTTGATCTCGGCGAGCTGGCGCTCGGGCGAAAGCCCGTCCTGCGAGCGCTGGTTGATCCCGGCGCGCACCTGGCTCCTGAGGCCGGCCACGCGCACCATGTAGAACTCGTCGAGGTTCGATCCGGAGATCGACAGGAACCTGAGCCGCTCCAGCAGCGGATGCCGCTTGTTGAACGCTTCCTCGAGGACCCGCGCGTTGAAGGCGAGCCACGAAAGCTCGCGATTGAAGAAGCGCTCAGGCGAATCACGGCCGACGGGCCGGACGTTCGCCTGTGTGAGAAGGGTCACGACAGCACCAAGACGTAGTTTTCCCAGCCCCTTAGCTATAACACGGGTGGCATTACGAAGTCATGTCGCGGGCCGTGAGAAGCCTGTTGCTAAAGGCCGATATCGGCCATCGACAGCTCGTTCATGACCACGCAGAGCACGTCGAAGGCCTCGACCCGGGGGCCGGTATGGATCATCCAGAGGCAGCCCGCGCGCGGGAAGCGCACCTCGGTCGGGGGCCGCGAGGGGTCGTGGAAGTCGTAGATGCGGCCTGCCAGCTGCCCCTCCTCGATCCAGGCGCCGCCCAGGTGCATGGCGTGGAACAGACCGCCATGCGGGGCGAAGGCGATCGCCCGGGTCGGATCCGGGACGCCCAGAAGTTTCGTCGGGGTCTTCGGCGTCTCCAGCTCGCCGTCGATGATCTTGTGGAGCTTCAGCATGTTCCTGACGCCCTTCTCGATCTCGGCGAGGGCCAGGTTATTGATGCTGGCGAGCCCACCGAACTCGCAGCTCAGAGCCGGAATTCCGAGGTGATCGCACGTCGTCATGAAGCTGTTGGTGTGATCGATCTCGCGCAAGACCGCGTGATAAGGCGCGCCCCAGGCCATGCCGAGATCGATGTTGGCCTTCATCTGCTTCGGATCGTCGACGAAGTGCGAGCAGGTGTTGAAGGCGGTGTCGTGCCAGGTGCCGCCGGTATGCAGATCCATCTGGTAGTCGGTGATCGGCAGCAGCACGCGCGTCACGTAATCCGCCAGCATCTCGGTGAAGCTGCCGAGCCGGTTGCCCGGGAAGACACGGTTGAGATCCTTGCCGTCGTAGGGGCAGAGCCGATGGCCGACCTCGACCGCAGGCAGGTCGAGCGACGGAATGATGATGACGCGTCCCTGAACCCGCGCGGGATCGAGCTCGCGAGCGAGGTTGAGCAGCGCCACCTGCCCGTCGAACTCGTCGCCATGGGTGCCGGCAGTCAGGAGGAAGGTCGGCCCCTTCCCGTTCTTGATG
>CAZZLX010000753.1:0-2049 GCA_964655235.1 uncultured Rhizobium sp. | reverse complement strand
GCTGAAAGGCGCCTCGGAGCCGCTCCGCGACCTGTTCTTCTCCAACATGTCCGAACGTGCCGGCAAGCTCCTGCGCGAGGACATGGCGGCGTTGGGCCCCGTGCGCCTCAAGGAGGTCGAGGAAGCTCAGATGGAGTTGATCCAGATGGCCAAGGATCTGGCGGCGCGCGGCGAGATCGTCCTTTCCGACAACAAGGGCGGCGACGAGCTCGTCTACTAGCGATGGCTTCTGTCGTCGCCTAGAAGCGGGAGTGGCCCCAGAAGCGCTCGGGCGGCGCCAGCAGGCCCCAGCCGTCGATGCGGGAAAGCATCAGTTCGGTCTCGCGCTGGGCCGCGTCCATCACGCGGCCCTCGTCGACGGTCGCCACCTCGCGGCCGCGCATCAGCACGCGGCCATCGACGATAGCGGTGTCGACATCGGCGCCGCCGGCGAAGCAGACGACCCGGTAGACCGGCATATTGAGCGGCATCAGGTGGGGCTTGAACAGGTCGATCAACACGATATCGGCCTTCTTGCCGGCTTCGAGCGAGCCGATCTCGTCTGCAAGGCCGAGCGCGCGGGCGGCATCGATCGTCACCATCTCCAGCACCTTGCCCTGAGGCAGGACGCGCGCGTCGCGGAAATGCCGGCGGTGATAGTGCAGGCACTGGAACATGTGCCGGAACATGTCGGCGCTGCGGTCGGGTGCGGTTCCGTCCGAGCCCAGCGCCACGGTGACGCCCGCCTCGATCAGCTCCGGCACCGGGCAGCGGCCGCGCACCGACATGATCGCCGATGGGTTGTGCACGATGTTCGTGCCGGTGCGCCGGGCGGCGGCGATGTCGGCCTCGGTCAGCTCGATGCAATGGGAAAGGAAGGCGTCCGGGCCCAGCAGGCCGAGGTCCTCGGCGAAGGCGATCGAGCCAGCGCGATGGCCGTCCTGGGTGAAGCCGACCTTCTTCCGGCGCGAGAGGTCGCGGAAAGCCGCGCCCTGCTCCTTCACCAGGCCGATCTCCGCCTGGCGCTCCGCCGGCAGCTCGTGGTGATGCACCGGAAAGGTCAGCGCGACACGGACGCGTCCGTCGGCCGAGCCGTGGCGGCGATCGATCAGCGTCTCGCAGGTGGCAAGCTGTCGGTCGAACGAGACCGGCCGCTCCTGCCATGTGCCGTTCTCGAACGTTGCGAAGGTCTTGGGGAACGGCGGGCGGCAGGCGCCGACGGCGACCACGGCGCGGATGCCGACCTCGGCCACGCCCTCGCAATGCGCCTCGCCGGACTCCGGCGCGTCGACGCGCATCACGTCGTCGCCTCCGCCGAGATAGGAGACACCGGTGGTGGTGCCGGCCTTGAGCCGCTCCAGCGCCGAAAGCTGGGCTTCCGCGTGCCAGAAGTCCGGCGTCGATCCGACCGAGTAGATACGTCCGACCGCCTCGTTCCAGACGTCGCCGTCCCCGGCACCCAGCGTCTTGACGAGACCATGGCCGGCATGGGCGTGGCAGTCGATGAGCCCTGGCAGCACCGCCTTTCGCTTGGCGTCGATCGTCTCGCGCGCGGTGTGCTGCCTCGCCACCTCGGCGCTCGGACCGACCGCGACGATCCGATTCCCCTCGATCGCGACCGCGCCGTCTTCGATGACCCGGCGTGCAGGATCCATCGTGACGACGACACCGCCGGTGATGAGAAGATCGGCCATCGCTACTCCGCGATGCCGCAGTAGGACGCGGCCGCCGCGACGTAGACCTGGGCCGAGCGCCTGATGCGCTCGACCGAGACCCATTCGACGTCGGCATGCGCGGTGTGGTTGGAGGCACCGTAGTAGAAGGTCGGGATGCCGGTGCCGTGAACGTAGAGATTGGCGTCGCCGACGCGGATCCGCCCGGTTCGCATCGAGAGCTCCGCCTCGACAATCCGCTGGGGGTTCGCCCCGGTCAGGACGTTGGCACCGTGCTCGACGAGTTCCGTGCCCGCGTGCTGGCCCGTCTGGTGCTGCTCCCCCGCGACGACCCGCAGTTCCGCCGCAACCGCGAGCGCATCGAGCGCGACGCCGAGCGCGAGCGCATCTCGCTCGA
>CAZZLX010000752.1:0-2054 GCA_964655235.1 uncultured Rhizobium sp. | reverse complement strand
GCTTGTGCGGTCGCCAGTGTTCATCGACGCGATCCTCAAGACACCTCCACCCGAAGGCGATCCAGTCAAATGATACCTTGATTTCAGGGGCTAGGCACCACCCTAGGGTCGGCTGTTCACCCTTCGGATCGACGAAAGGTTTTCCGACATGATATGCACCTCGGCCTTCAAACTCGCCGAGGCTCGCCGTGAAACCTTCAAACTCCGTCATGTCCAGCTACGGGACGACCGTGTTCGAGGTCATGTCCCGTCTCGCCATGGAGCACGGTTCGATCAATCTCGGGCAGGGGTTTCCGGACGGAAACGGACATCCCGAGGTCGTCAAGGCGGCGCAGGCCTTCCTCGACGACCGGCCGAACCAGTACCCCCCGATGATGGGCGTGCCGGAACTGCGCCAGGCGGTCGCCCGCCACGACAAGCGCTTCCATGGGCTCGATGTCGACTGGCAGTCGGAGGTGATCGTGACCTCGGGCGCGACCGAGGCGCTGGCCGCCTGCCTGTTCGGGCTGATCGAGCCCGGCGACGAGGTCGTGCTGTTCGAGCCGCTCTACGACTCCTACCTGCCGATCGTGCGCCGCGCCGGCGGCATTCCCAAGCTGGTGAAGCTCACGCCGCCGGAATGGCGGCTCGACGAGAAGGCGCTGAGGGCCGCGTTCTCCGACCGCACCAAGCTCGTCCTTCTCAACAACCCGCTGAACCCCGCGGCCAAGGTGTTCACGCGTGCCGAGCTGCAGCTGATCGCCGATCTCGTGCTCAAGCACGACGCCGTCGCGGTCTGCGACGAGGTCTACGAGCACATCGTCTTCTCCGACGCGCCGCCGTTCATTCCGCTGATCTCGTTGCCCGGCATGCGCGAGCGCTGCCTTCGCATCGGCTCGGCCGGGAAGACCTTCTCGCTGACCGGCTGGAAGGTGGGGTACGTCACCGCGGCGCCGGAGCTCCTGCGCGCCGTCACCAAGACGCACCAGTTCCTGGTCTTCACCACGCCGCCGAACCTGCAGCGCGCGGTCGCGGCGGGGCTCGACCTCGGCGACGGCTACTACCGCGACCTGGTCGGCGACATGCAGGCCAAGCGCGACCGCTTCGCCAAGGGACTCGCCGAGGTCGGATTCGGCGTGCTGCCGAGCCAGGGCACTTATTTCATTACCGCCGACTTCCGCCCGCTCGGATTCAACGGTACCGATGAGGATTTCTGCCGGCACATCACAGTCGAAGCCAAGGTGACGGCAGTTCCGGTCAGCGCTTTCTTTACACCGGCGGAACCGCCCCGAGACTTCGCTCGTTTCTGCTTTTGCAAGAAGGACGAAATCTTGGACGCCGCCCTTGAAAGATTGCTGAAACACTTCAAGGGATAGCAATCGCAAGTGACGGGTTGCGCGCCCCAACTTCAGGCTCCAATATGCCGGCCGATATGCAGCTCGATAAGACCACTGTCAAAGCCGTCGAGATCCTCGCAGACTCGACCGCGCGCGTCGTCGGCACCGGGTCGATCGTCTACCTGAAGCTCACCCGCGTGGTGAGCGTCGGGTCGCCCCAGGCGCTGGATTCCGCCCGCACCGAGTTCGACAAGCTGCCGGGCGACCGGCGCCAGTCGATCCGGGTCGACGCGGTGACCCAGGCGCAGAAGCTGAACGCCAACAAGAACACGGTCGCCGCGATCGAGGCGATGTTCAAGCCGTTGGCCCCGATGGACGGCAAGGTTCCGCGTCTCGTCGTCCGCTAGGCTTCGTTCGGCAACGCCGCAGCACGGGAGGGAGCGATGGCCCGCACACGGCTTTCGCGCAGCGATCTTACGGGCAAGGTCCAGACCGTCCGCGGCCTCATCGACCCGAGCGAGCTCGGCCAGACCCTCATGCACGAGCACGTGCTCTGGGACCTCCGCACGCCTGAGATCCGGGCGAAGAACGACCTCGGCCCCGAACTGACCTTCAAGAACATCTTCGGCATGAACTATGGTGAAACCTATTCGCCGAGGAACATGCTGTTCGACGATGTGGCGATCGCCATCGACGAGCTGCAGATGATGCGCGACGTCGGCGGCCAGACCGTGGTCG
>CAZZLX010000751.1:0-2054 GCA_964655235.1 uncultured Rhizobium sp. | reverse complement strand
CTCGCAAGCCGCGACCATGCGCCCGGTCGTCGACGTGGCGCGCGAGAAGCTCGGCATCGATGCCAAGAATCTCGAGCCCTACGGCCATTACAAGGCCAAGGTGTCGCTCGACTACGTCAACTCGCTGAAGGCCAAGAAGGACGGCAAGCTGATCCTGGTCTCGGCGATCACGCCGACCCCGGCGGGCGAAGGCAAGACCACGACCACGGTCGGTCTCGGCGACGCGCTAAACCACATCGGCAAGAAGGCGATCATCTGCCTGCGCGAGCCGAGCCTCGGCCCCTGCTTCGGCGTCAAGGGCGGTGCGGCCGGCGGCGGCTATGCCCAGGTGGTTCCGATGGAGGACATCAATCTCCACTTCACCGGCGATTTCCACGCCATCGGCGCCGCCAACAATCTGCTGGCCGCCCTCGTCGACAACCACATCTACTGGGGCAACGAGCTGGGCTTCGACTCCCGCCGCGTGACCTGGCGCCGCGTGCTCGACATGAACGACCGCGCGCTCCGCGAGATCACGTCCTCGCTCGGCGGTGTCGCCAACGGCTTCCCGCGCGTCGACGGCTTCGACATCGTCGTCGCCTCCGAGGTCATGGCGATCTTCTGCCTCGCCACATCCCTCGACGACCTCCAGAAGCGCCTTGGCAACATCATCGTGGGATACACGCGCGAGCGTAAGCCGATCCGCGCGCACCAGCTGAAGGCCGCCGGCCCAATGACCGCGCTGCTCAAGGACGCGCTGGCGCCGAACCTGGTGCAGACGCTGGAGAACAACCCGGCCTTCATCCATGGCGGACCGTTCGCCAACATCGCGCACGGCTGCAACACGGTGCTCGCCACCACCACGGCGCTCAAGCTCGGCGACTACGTGGTGACGGAGGCCGGCTTCGGCGCCGACCTGGGCGCCGAGAAGTTCTTCGACATCAAGTGCCGGAAGGCGGGCCTCAAGCCCGACTGCGCGGTGCTGGTCGCGACCATCCGCGCGCTCAAGATGCATGGCGGCGTCGCCAAGGACGACCTCAAGAAGGAGAACCTCGACGCGCTGAAGAAGGGCCTCTCGAACCTGCAGCGCCACGTCACCAACGTGCAGAAGTACGGCGTGCCCGTGGTCGTCTCGATCAACCGCTTCTCGGCCGACACCCAGGCCGAGATCGACCTGGTCAAGTCGGCCTGCGGCGAGCTCGGCGTCGAGGCCTTCATGGCCGACCACTGGGCCGGCGGCGGCGCCGGCGCCGCCGAGGTGGCCAACGCGGTGGTCAAGCTCTGCGAAAGCGGCAAGGCCGCCTTCAAGGTGCTCTACCCGGACGACATGCCGCTCTGGGACAAGATGAAGACCATCGCCCAGCAGATCTACGGTGCCGCCGACATCACCGCCGAGAAGAGCGTCCGCGACCAGATCGCGGGCCTGCAGAAGGACGGCTTCGGCCACTTTCCGATCTGCGTCGCCAAGACCCAGTACAGCTTCTCGACCGACGCCAACGCCAAGGGTGCCCCGTCGGGCCACACGATCCCGATCCGCGAGGTCCGGGTCTCGGCCGGTGCCGAGTTCTTGGTCTTCATCTGCGGCGAGATCATGACCATGCCGGGCCTGCCCAAGGTGCCGGCGGCGAACTCGATCGAAGTAAACGCCCAGGGCAAGATCGTCGGTCTGTTCTAGGGTTTGCGCCGTTCATGCCGGCCGCGCTAGCGTGGCCGGCATGAACCGCGACGTCGAGATCAGCGAGGTCGGCCCGCGTGACGGGCTGCAGATGCTCAAGGGCATCATGCCGACCTCCGCCAAGAAGGCCTGGATCGCCGCGCTCGCCGCCGCCGGCCTCCCCGAAATCGAAGTGTGCTCCTTCGTCTCCCCGAAGCTGTTGCCGCAGATGGCGGATGCGGCCGAGATCGTCACGTATTCGCGGACCCTCCCCGGCCTCCACGTCGCCGCCTTGGCTCCGAACGCCGAAGGCACCGCACGGGCGATCGAGTCCGGCGCGCACAAGATCACGCTGCCGCTCTCAGTCAGCCGCTCCCACTCGATGGCGAACGTGCGGAAGACGCCGGACGCGATGCTCGAG
>CAZZLX010000750.1:0-2063 GCA_964655235.1 uncultured Rhizobium sp. | reverse complement strand
GCGGTTTCGCCGGACAGGTGCTGAGCAAGCTCGGCGTCGTCCCGCAGCAGATCGCCGGCGGCGACATCTACCCGGCGCTGGAGAAGGGCACAATTGACGCCGCCGAGTGGGTCGGCCCCTACGATGACGAGAAGCTCGGCTTCAACAAGGTGGCCAAGTACTACTACTACCCGGGTTGGTGGGAAGGCGGGCCGCAGCTTTCGGTCATGGTCAATCTCAAGGCGTGGGACAGCCTCCCGGCCAGCTACAAGGCAATCGTCGAGGCCGCTTGCGGCGAGGCGAACGTCGACATGGTCGCGAAATACGACGCCTTCAACCCGATCGCGCTGCGCAAGCTCGTGGCAGGCGGCACGCAGCTCCGCGGCTTCTCGCGCGAGATCATGGACGCCTGCTACGCGGCGGCGAACGAGGTCTACGCCGAAACTTCGGCGAAGAACCCCAAGTTCAAGAAGATCTACGACTCCTGGCGCGAGTTCCGGAACGCTCAGCTCGAGTGGTTCCGCGTCAGCGAGAACGGTTTCGACCAGTTCATGATGGCGAAGTCGCGCGAGAAGAAGGTCTGATCGACCTCGGCCTCAGGCCGAACGGAAAGGGCCCCGACAAATGTCGGGGCCCTTTTTCTTTGGCCCGCCGATCGTCAGGGCGAGGTCTTGGTCTCTTCCGACGGCGTGTCCTCGGAAGCCGGATCCTGTGTCTCCTGGCTGTTAGGATCGGGAACGTCGATCTGGATCGTCGCCGGGTCGATCGCCAGCGCGTTGTCGAGCAGTCCCGTCACCATCTTCGGGAAGCCGATGACCAGCAGGACCATCAGGACCTGAAGCAGCACGAACGGGATTGCGCCCCAATAGATGTCCGAGCTCTTGATCTCCTTGGGCGCGACGCCGCGTAGATAGAAAAGCGCGAAGCCGAACGGCGGATGCATGAACGAGGTCTGCATGTTCACGCAGAGGATCACGCCGAACCAGATCAGCGCCGCATCGGCGCCGACGATCGGCGCCAACAGCTTCTGCGCCACCGGCGCCAGCATCGGCACGATGATGAAGGCGATCTCGAAGAAGTCGAGGAAGAAGGCGAGGAAGAACACGAAGACGTTGATGAAGATCAGGAAGCCCCAGGCGCCGCCGGGTAGCGAGGAAAGAAGGTGCTCGATCCACGGGCCGCCACTGACGCCCTGGAACACGATCGAGAAGGCGGTCGAGCCGATCAGGATGAACACCACCATCGCAGTGATGCGCATCGTCGTCTCGAACGCCTGTTTGATCAGCTGATGCAGCTCCGGGATCAACCAGGCGCGGATCAGGAGCCAAACGACGCCACCGTACATCAAAGCGAAGGCAAGCTTGAACGGCACCGACTTGAACGCGACTAGGCCAATCAGGCCGCCGACCGCGCCGGCGACAAGCGCGGTGATGAACACGATCTGGCTCGAGCGGCCGAGCTTGGGATGATGGATGACGGCGAGGATGATCGCCCCGATCGTGCCCATGGCGCCCGCCTCGGTCGGCGTGGCGAGGCCCATCATCATCGTGCCGAGCACCAGGAAGATCAGGACGGCGGACGGGATGATGCCCCAGAGGCACTTCTTCCAGAGGGCCCATCCGACGAGCGTGAGGTCCGACTTGGGAATGGCCGGCACCCAGTCGGGCCTGACGATGCTGATGACGAAGGTGTAGAGCGCGAACAGCGCGATCTGCATCAGCGACGGTCCCCAGGCGCCCAGGTACATGTCGCCGACGGATTTGCCGAGCTGATCGGCGAGCACGATCAGGACGAGCGACGGCGGCACCAGCTGGGTGATCGTGCCTGAGGCTGCAAGCACGCCTGTCGCGTAGCGCGTGTTGTACTTGTAGCGCATCATCACCGGCAGAGAGATCAGCGCCATGGCGATGACCTGGGCCGCAACGGTGCCGGTGATGGCGCCGAGGATGAATCCCACGATGATGACCGAATAGCCGAGGCCGCCGCGGATCGTGCCGAACAGCTGGCCCATCGAATCCAGCATGTCCTCGGCGAGGCCGCAGCGTTCCAGGATCGCGCCCATGAAGGTGAAGAACGGGATGGCG
>CAZZLX010000749.1:0-2065 GCA_964655235.1 uncultured Rhizobium sp. | reverse complement strand
CTGCTCCGGGCCGCATCCGGGGCGGTGGCGCTCGGCGGCCTCGGCATCGGTCATTTCTGGGTGGCGCGGATCCTGCTCGGCAGCGGCTGGAATTTCGGCTTCATCGGCGCGACCGCGATGGTGACCGAAACCCACACGCCCGAAGAGCGCGGCAAGGCACAGGGCGCCAACGACTTCATCATCTTCGGCGTCGTCGCCTGCGCCTCGTTCTTCTCCGGCAACCTGCTGCACGCGTCGGGCTGGGAGACGATCAACTGGCTGATCTTCCCGGCGGTGGCGCTGGTCCTGGTGCCGCTGCTCTGGCGCGCGGCGACGATGAAGCGCGCATGAAGCTGATCGCGCGCAACCCGACCGAAGGCGTCTATGCAGCGACGCCTGACTACCTGCACGCGCTCGAGGTGCAGGAGCCGAAGCGTTTCCTCTTCGTCAGCGGCACGATGGGCCTCGACGCCGAGGGCGCGCCGGGCAAGTCGCTGGACGACCAGCTGGATCTGATCTGGTCGAACCTGAGGTCGATCCTCGCCAGTGCCGGCATGACCGTCGACAACGTCGTACGTGTCACCAGCTACCTGCGCGACGCCTCATATGCCGAGAAGAACCAGAACGCCCGCGTCGCCGCGCTGAACGGCCGCGTGGTGCCGACGACCACCATCGTCGTGCAGACTTTAGTGTCGGAGTGGCTGGTCGAGACCGAGATCGTCGCGGCCGAGTAGCTACGCCGCCTTGCTCCGCACGTTCCGGATCAGCGACAGGACTTCCGCAGCGGCATCCGGGATGTTGGTGCCCGGGCCGAAGACGGCTGAGACGCCGTTCGCCTTGAGGAACGCGTAATCCTGCGGCGGGATCACGCCGCCGCAGATGATCAGGATGTCGCGGGCGCCTTCGGCGTCGAGCGCCTTCCGGAGGGCCGGGACCAGCGTCTTGTGGCCGGCGGCCTGGCTCGAGATGCCGACGACATGCACGTCGTTCTCGATCGCTTGGCGAGCGGCTTCCTCGGGCGTCGAGAACAGCGGACCGATGTCGACGTCGAAGCCGAGGTCGGCGAAGGCGGTGGCGATCACCTTGGCGCCGCGGTCGTGACCGTCCTGACCGAGCTTGGCGACCAGGATGCGTGGGCGGCGGCCTTCTTCCTTGGCGAAATCCTCGGTCGCGGTGCGGATGCCGCGGAACTTGCCGTCGTCGCGATAGGCGCCGCCGTAGATGCCGGTGACGCTGCGGATCGTCGCACGGTAGCGCCCGAAGGCGCGTTCCAGCGCGTCCGAGATCTCGCCGACGGTGGCGCGGGCCCGCGTCGCCTCGATCGCCAGGCCCAGCAGGTTGCCTTCGCCGGTTTCCGCCGCCTTGGTGATCGCCGCCAGCGCCGCCTCGACCTTCGCCGTATCGCGCGTCGTCTTCACTTTCTTGAGGCGCGCGAGCTGGCTGTCGCGCACGCGGCTGTTGTCGATGTCGAGGATCTCGACCTTGGTCTCCTCGTCGGGGCGGTACTTGTTGACGCCGACAATGATGTCCTCGCCCTTGTCGACGCGGGCCTGGCGGCGCGCGGCCGACTCCTCGATGCGGAGCTTCGGCAATCCGGCCTCGATCGCCTTGGTCATGCCGCCCATCGCCTCGACTTCGTCGATCAGCTTCATCGCGGCATCGGCGACCGACTTGGTCAGGCTCTCGATGTAGTAGCTGCCGCCGAGCGGATCGATCACCTTCGGGATTCCGGTCTCTTCCGCGATCACCAGCTGCGTGTTGCGGGCGATGCGGGCCGAGAACGGAGTCGGCAGCGCCAGCGCCTCGTCGAAGGCGTTGGTGTGCAGCGACTGGGTGCCGCCCAGGACCGCCGCCATCGCCTCGATCGTCGTTCGTATGACGTTGTTGTAGGGGTCCTGCTCGGTCAGGCTCACGCCCGAGGTCTGGCAATGGGTGCGGAGCGCCAGGCTCGCCGGCTTCTTCGGTTCGAACCTGCTCATGAGCTTCGCCCACAGCAGGCGCGCGGCGCGCAGCTTGGCGATCTCCATGAAGAAGTTCATGCCGATGGCCCAGAAGAAGCTGAGGCGCGGCGCGAACGCGTCCACGT
>CAZZLX010000748.1:0-2066 GCA_964655235.1 uncultured Rhizobium sp. | reverse complement strand
TGCTGATCCTGGACGAGATCATGAGCGGCATGGGCCGCACCGGCACGATACATGCGTGCGAGCAGGACGGGATCGCGCCCGACCTTATGACCATCGCCAAGGGCATGGGCGGCGGCTTCCAGGCGATCGGCGCGGTGCTGGTGGCGAAGAAGGTGCACGATCCGATCACCAACGGCTCGGGCCTGTTCATGCACGGCCACACCTACATGGCGCACCCGGTCGCCTGCGCCGCAGGATTCGCGGTGGTGAAGACGATCAAGGAGGAGGGGCTGGTCGAGCGCGTGCGCGTGCAAGGGACCAAGCTGCGCCAGCGCATGGAAGCGCGCTTCGGCAACCACCCACATGTCGGTGATGTCCGCGGCCGAGGCCTGTTCCAGGCGATCGAGCTGGTCGAGGACCGCTCGACCAAGGAAGCTTTCGATCCCAAGCTGGCGCTGCACGACCGCATCAAGGTCGAGTGCATGGAGCGCGGGCTCTTGGCATATCCGATGCCCGGCACGATCGATGGCAAGCGCGGCAACCACATGATCCTGGCGCCGCCCTACATCGTCACCGATGCCGATATCGACACGATCGTCGACCGCCTCGGCGACTCCGTCGACGCGGCGCTGGCGAAGCTGCCGGGGAGGTAAGCCTCAGCCGTTGAAGGCCTTGCCGACGACCTTGGTCAGCTCGGCAGGCGCCACCGGCTTCTTGAGGAAGGCCTGATCGAGCGTCGGATCGGCGAAGCGGGCGCCGGCGGCCTTGATCGCCGTGTCCGGCACCTTGTCGAGCGGCGTGTAGAACGGGTGGTGGTGCGCCCGGTACGGATTGTTCCGGGCGGCGTTGTAGCAGCAGATCATCGTCCAGCGCCGGTTCGCCGAGCGGTTCTGGTCGGACCGGTGCAGCGTGTTGCAGTGGAAGAAGAGGCCGTCGCCCGGATCCATCTCGGCGTAGACGAGCTCAAGGTTCTTCTTCGCCTCCTCGACGCGGCGGAGATCGGCGCCGACCTGCTGGCCTTCGAGCAGGCCGTGGTCGAGGCGTCCCATCAGATGCGAGCCGCGCAAAACCTGCAGGCAGCCGTTGTTCCGGTCGCTGCGGTCGAGCGTGATCATGCAGGATGCCATCAGCGGGAACAGGCAGCCGTTGTGGTACCAGTAGCCGTAGTCCTGGTGCCATTCCCAGGCGCCGCCCTCGTGCGGCTCCTTCGCCGTCAGCTTCGAGTGGTAGTGGTAGACCTCGCCGCCGAGCAGGTCCTCCATGGTGTCGACCATCTTCTCCGACCGCGCGGCCAGCCCGTACACGCCGTCACCTGGCTGGTTCCAGGTCACCATGCGCGTGACGAGGCCCTCCGAGTCCCCGCGGTTGTAGAAGTTGGCGCGCACCGTCGGGTCGGTCTCCATCGCCTCCCGCAGCAGCCTGGTCTCCTCGTCGTCGAAGAGACCGCGGACCAGGAAATACCCGTCCCGGTCGAACTGCTGGCGCTGTTCCGCGGTGAGGACGCTCGGCATGGAAGGCTCCGGCAGGATGGCCGATGATGCCGGAGTATAGTCGAAGCAGTCCCGCGAGACGGAGGGGAACATGGCGCCGCCGCGCATCGCATTGCTCGGGTTCATCCTGGAGACCAACGGCTTCGCGCCGGTAGCGACCGAAGCAGACTTCCGCCGGACCTGGATGGACGGCGAGGCGATCCTGAACGACGCCGCGGCCAAGGCGCCGCGCGAGCCGGGCGGCTTCGTCGGGTTCATCTCGGGCATGAACGCCGGCGAGGCATGGACGCCGGTGCCGCTGTTCTACACCTCGGCCGGCGCTTCCGGCCCGATGGACCAGGCCTTCCTCGACAAGTTCCTGAAGATCCTGGAGGAGCGTCTCAAGGCGGCGATGCCCTTCGACGGCATCTACGTCCAGGACCACGGCGCCGCCGGCGCCACCGTCGACGTCGATCCCGACGGCACGATCTTCGCGCTGATCCGGAAGGTCGTCGGGCCGAGGGTCCCGATCGTGGCCACGCTCGACCTGCATGCCAACGTCTCGCACGCGATGGTCAGGAACACCGACGTGCTGATCTCCTATCTCACCAACCCGCA
>CAZZLX010000747.1:0-2071 GCA_964655235.1 uncultured Rhizobium sp. | reverse complement strand
GTCGTCGCGATCGCCCATCAGCAGGACGATGAACGCCTCGGTACCGACCGAGCCCTATGAGTCCGCCAAGATCGACGGTGCCAGCGCCTGGCAGATGTTCCGGCACATCACGCTGCCGCTGATCATGCCGTTCATCCTGGTTGCGGTCGTCATCCGCATGATCGACGCGCTGAAGGCCTTCGACACGATCTTCGTCATCACCTCCGGCGGCCCGGGAACGGCATCCGAGACGATCAACGTCTATCTCTATCTGCAGGCCTTCTCGTTCTACAACATCGGCTACGCCTCGGCGGTCACCATCGTCTTCTTCGTCCTGATCATCGCGCTGACGCTGATGCTCCTCTACCTCCGCCAGAGGGCGAAGTGGACATGAACGCCCATCGGCTCAAGCGCCTGGCCGGCCGCATCGGCTTCGGCATCTCGGTCTTCATCATCGTCTCGCCGGCCATCCTGGTGATGCTTTGGATGCTGTCGCTCTCGCTCAAGAACGAGGTCGACAACCTGGCCTTCCCGCCGGTGTTCGTGCCCAACCCGCCGACGCTCGCCAATTTCTTCTCGGTATTCGAGAAGAACCGCTTCGAGACCTATTTCATCAACAGCCTGATCGTCTCTGGCGTCTCGACCCTGATCGCGATCCTGGTCGGCGTGCCGGCCGGCTATGGCATCGCCAAGGCGCAGGCTCACAAGATCGCGGTGCTGACGCTGATCGCGCGCATCACGCCGGGCCTCTCCTACCTGATCCCGCTCTACATCCTGTTCCAGTGGATCGGGCTGACAGGCACCATCTGGCCGATCGTCATCACGCATCTGGTCCTGACGGTGCCGATCTTCATCTACGTGCTGATCGGCTTCTTCGAGAGCCAGCCGCCGGACCTGGAAGAGGCGGCCCTTATCGACGGCTGCACGCTCTGGCAGGCATTCCGCTACGTGGCGCTGCCGCTGGCGCGGCCGGGGATCGTCGTGGCGGCGATCCTCTCGATCATCTTTTCGTGGAACAACTTCATCTTCGGCGCCGTGCTGGGCGGGCGCCAGACGCGGACCCTGCCCGTCGCGGTGTTCAACATGCTGACGTTCGAGCAGGTCGCGTGGGGACCGCTGGCGGCGGCGGCACTGCTGGTGACGCTGCCGGTCCTGCTGCTGACCCTGTTCATCCAGAAGGAGATCGTCGGCGGCCTGACCGCCGGCGGCGTGAAGGGCGGCTGAGCCTTAGTCGGCGTCGACGTTCGCGGCGCGGAGTTCGGCCAGCACGCCCTGGCAATGCTCCTTGCGGCGGCCGGCGGTGATCTTGGCGTGCAGCGTCAGGATCGTGCGCGAGCCCGTGGTCACGAACAGGAACGGCAAGACGGCGTGGACCAGGCAGGCGAGGCCTGCGCCGATCATCTTGATCCCGACCGAGCCGGCGACCTGGCTGTGCTCGAGATAGGTCTCGCCGACGGCGCGCGGGTGATCGGTGAACGGATTGGCCATGTCGTCCCCCTGTCAGGAGATGACATGGTAATTTGGGTTATCTGACATGTCACGACTTTTCGAGAAGGATTTTCTCTTCTTCTGGACGGAGGCCATAACAATCTTCTCCGTAGCGGGCCGGACTTCCCGTCTCGGGGGCCGCCGGGAGACAGGCGGCGTCGCGTCTCCCGGCAGTTTCCCTAGAGCTTGAAGATCTTCTCGGCGTTGGCCGACCGCACCTTCTTCGCGACCTTCGCCGGAAGGTCGTTCACGCGCTTGAGGCAACCTTTCATGCTGCCGATGTTGTGCGGGTAGTCGGAGCCGTACATCACCTTGTCCTCACCGCCGACGTCGAGGCACATCTTCAGCGATTCCGGCCGGTAGGTGACGGCGTCGTACCAGATCTTCTTCATGTAGTGCGACGGCCGCTTCGAGATTTTGATGCGGGCCGCATTCATGTTGTCGAAGCAGATGTCGAGCCGGCCGACGAGGTAGGGCAGCGTCGCGCCGGCGTGGCCGGCGATGATCTTCACGCGCTTGTACTGCTCGAAGAAGCCGTCGAAGATCATGCGCGCGATCGCCAGCGACGTATCGAACATGAAGCCGACGGAGGCGATCAGGTTGT
>CAZZLX010000746.1:0-2087 GCA_964655235.1 uncultured Rhizobium sp. | reverse complement strand
TTGTATTGCTCGACGAACCGCGCCTTCTTGGCGTCGGGCAGTTCGGGCATCTCGGACTTGATACGCGCGATTTCCTTGGGGTCGAGCACCAGCGGCAGCAAATCGGGGTCGGGGAAATCGCGATAGTCGTGCGCGTGCTCCTTGGACCGCATCGGCCGCGTCGTGCCCTTGCCCGGATCGAACAGGCGGGTCTCCTGCTTGATCTCGCCGCCGCCCTCGATCACCTCGATCTGGCGTCGCGCCTCGTACTCGATCGCCTGCATGACGTAGCGGATCGAGTTGACGTTCTTGGTCTCGGTGCGGGTGCCGAAGGGCTGGCCGGGCTTGCGGACGGAGACGTTGCAGTCGCAGCGGAGGCTGCCCTCCTCCATGTTGCCGTCGCAGGTGCCGAGGTAGCGGAGGATCGAGCGCAGCTTCTTGATGTAGGCGCCCGCCTCCTCCGCGCTCCGCATCTCGGGCTCGGAGACGATCTCCATCAGCGCCACGCCCGACCGGTTCAAGTCGATGTAGCTCTGGCTCGGATGCTGGTCGTGCAGGCTCTTGCCCGCATCCTGCTCCAGATGCAGGCGCGTCACGCCGATCTTCCGCGTCGAGCCGTCCTTCATGTCGAGCACGATGGTGCCGCCGGAGACGATGGGCTGCTGGTACTGCGAGATCTGATAGCCCTGCGGCAGGTCGGCGTAGAAGTAGTTCTTGCGGTCGAAGACCGAGACCTCGTTGACCTCGCCCTCGATGCCGAGGCCGGTCTTGATCGCCTGCTCGACGCAGTACCGGTTGATGACCGGGAGCATGCCGGGGAAGCCGGCATCGACGAAGCTGACCTGCGTGTTCGGCTCGGCGCCGAACGCGGTCGCCGCGCCGGAGAACAGCTTTGCCTTGGAGACTACCTGGGCGTGGATCTCGAGGCCGATCACGACCTCCCACTCCCCGGTCTCGCCCTTGATCAGATTGCTCATCGCAGGCCCTCCGGCATCGCGGTGAAGTTGGCCGCTTTCTCCAGGGCGCGGCCGACGGCGAACACGGTCTCCTCGTCGAAGGCGCGACCGATCACCTGCAGGCCGAGCGGCAGGCCGTCGGCGTTGAGCCCGCCCGGCACCGAGATGCCAGGAAGGCCCGCGAGGTTCGCGGTCACGGTGAATACGTCGTTGAGATACATCGCGACCGGATCGTCGCTCTTCTCGCCGATCGCGAAGGCCGCCGACGGCGTCGCCGGCGTCAGGATCGCGTCCACTTGGCGGTAGGCTTCGGTGAAGTCGCGAAGGATCAGCGAGCGCACGCGCTGGGCACGCAGGTAATAAGCGTCGTAGTAGCCGGCCGAGAGCACGTAGGTCCCGATCAGCACGCGGCGCTTCACCTCGGCGCCGAAGCCGGCGGCACGGGTGTTCTCATACATCTCGTCCAGCGTCTTGCCCGGCACGCGAAGGCCGAAGCGGACGCCGTCGTAGCGCGCGAGGTTGCTCGAGGCTTCCGCCGGCGCGATCACGTAGTAGACCGGCAGCGCGTACTTGGTATGCGGCAGGCTGATCTCGACCGGAGTGGCACCCGCGTCCTTGAGCCAGGCGATGCCCTTCTCCCAGAGATCCGTGATCTCCTTCGGTGCGCCGTCGAGCCGGTACTCCTTCGGGATACCTATCTTGAGGCCCTTAACGCCGCGTTCGACCGCCGCTTCGAAGTTCGGGACAGGCAGGTTGGCGGACGTCGAGTCCTTCGGGTCGTAGCCCGACATCGCCTGCATCATGATCGCGGTGTCCTGCACCGTGCGCGCGATCGGCCCGGCCTGATCGAGCGAGGACGCGAACGCGACGATGCCCCAGCGCGAGCAGCGGCCATAGGTCGGCTTGATGCCGACCGTGCCGGTGAACGCCGCCGGCTGGCGGATCGAGCCGCCGGTATCGGTGGCCGTGGCACCCATCACCGAGCGCGCGGCGACCGCGGCGGCTGAGCCGCCGGACGAGCCGCCCGGCACAAGCTCGGCGTTGCCGCCTTTCTTGCGCCACGGGTTCTTCACCGGGCCGTGGTGGCTGGTGATGTTGGACGAGCCCATCGCGAACTCGTCCATGTTGAGCTTGCCGAGCATGACCGCGCCG
>CAZZLX010000745.1:0-2102 GCA_964655235.1 uncultured Rhizobium sp. | reverse complement strand
CCGCGGATGCAGGCTGGAATAGGGGTTCTGCAGCACGAACTGCATGTGCCGACGCATGGCGCGCACGTCCGCGCCCGACATCCGCGTCAGGTCCTTGCCGAGCAGGCTGACCGAGCCGCCGGTGATCGGCTGGAGCTGCAGGATGGCGCGGCCCGTCGTGGTCTTGCCGGATCCGGACTCGCCGACGAGGCCGACGGTGCGGCCGGGGAGGATGTCGAAGGAGACGCGGTCGACCGCCTTGACCGGCGGCCGGCCGCGACGGGCCGGAAAGGTGACGGAGAGGTCGCGGACCTGGAGGAGGGGCTGCGTCATGCGCTCCGCCTCGCCGTCTCGATGCGCGGCACGGCGGCGAGCAGCGCCTTGGTGTAGTCGTGCCTGGGATCGGCGAACAGCCGGTCGACCTGGCCGTGCTCGACGATGTCGCCCCGGTGCATGACGTAGACCCGCTCGACCATGCCGGCGATCACGCCGAAGTCGTGCGTGATCAGCATCAGCGCCATGCCGAGTTCTTTCCTGAGGCGCATCAGCAGCCTGAGGATCTGCGCCTGCACGGTGACGTCGAGGGCCGTCGTCGGCTCATCGGCGATCAGAAGGTCCGGCTGGCAGGAGACCGCGATCGCGATCAGCACGCGCTGGCGCATGCCGCCGGAGAACTGGTGCGGATAGTCGTCGGCACGGATCTCGGGGTCGCGGATGCCGACCAGCCCCAGCAGCTCGACAGTGCGCCTGCGGGCATCGCCGCGCGAGAGGCCCATGTGGCGCATCAGCATGTCGTCGATCTGCTGGCCCACGGTCATCACCGGGTTCAGCGACGCCATCGGATCCTGGAACACCATCGCGATGCGCCGGCCGCGCACGTCGCGCATCTGGCGCTCATCTAGCGCCAGCAGGTCCTGGCCCTTGAACAGGATGCGCCCGCCCCAGGCAATCGACGAGCCTTCGGGTGCGAGCCGCATAACCGCGCGGGCGGTCACGCTCTTGCCCGATCCCGACTCGCCGACGAAGCCCACAGCCTCGCCGGGCGCGATGTCGAAGGAGATGCGGTTGACCACCTGCGAGGGCGTGCCTTCGCGGTTGAAGGTGGCGGTCAGGTCCCGGACCTCGAGCATCAGCGGCTCCCCACATCGAGCATCTCGCGAAGCCCGTTGGCGAGAACGATGAAGGTGAGCGAGGCGAAGACGATGGCCACGGCGGGGCCGATCACGGTCAGCGGCGCCAGCTCCATGAACTGGCGGGCTTCGGCGAGCATGCTGCCCCAGTTTGGATCGGGCGGCGGCGGGCCGAGCCCGAGGAACGACAGCGCGGTCACGGTGAAGATCGTGTTGGCGAGGATCAGGCTGGTCTGCACCAGGATCGGCGAGATAGCCATCGGCAGCACGTGGCGGAGCGCGATCGCGAACTCGCCGACGCCGACGCTGCGCGCCGCCTCGACATGGTCCCAGCGCTTGATCGAGAGCACCGGCGCGCGCACCACGCGTGCCATGGCCGGCGTGTAGACGATGGCGATGGTGAGGATCAGGTTCTTGACCGTCGGCCCCAGCGCCGCGACCACCGCGATCGCCAGCAGGAAGACCGGGAAGGCGAAGACGATGTCGAGCAGCCGCATGATGACCAGGTCGACCTTGCCGCCGATGTAGCCGGAGGTCAGGCCCAGGATCAGGCCGGCGACCAGCGCGAGCGCCACTGCGACGAAGGTGATGACCAGGGTGCCGCGGCCGCCGACGATCAGGCGCGAGAGCAGGTCGCGCCCGATCGAGTCGGTGCCGAGCCAATGCGCCGCGGTCGGCCCGTCGAGGGAGTTGGGCGAGGTCAGCGATGGGCTGTAGGGCGCGATCGACGGTCCGAAGATCATGATCAGGATCAGCGCCGCCAGCATGGCGACGCCGATCCATACCAGCGCTTGGCCGCGATGGCGGGAACGGGGCGCCGGCTCACTCATAGGACACCCGCGCGTCGACCCGCGCATAGGCGATGTCGACCAGGACGTTCATGAGCAGCACGATGGTCGAGGAGACCAGCACGATCCCCTGGATGACGGGATAGTCGCGGCGCGTAACCGAGTCGAACAGGTACTGGCCCATGCCGGGGATGGTGAAGATCGT
>CAZZLX010000744.1:0-2113 GCA_964655235.1 uncultured Rhizobium sp. | reverse complement strand
GTGTTCCGCGACAAGGTCATGGCGACCTCGGTCGTGTTCAACGGCTTCGGCAAGACCACCGGCCTGGTCCAGGTCGACGAGCTCGGCGCCATCGAGACGCCGATCCTGTTGACCAACACACTCAGCGTCGGCACTGCCGCCGAGGCGCTGGTCCAGCACAAGCTCCGCCGCAACCCGGAGATCGGAACGACGACCGGGACCGTCAATCCGGTCGTCGGCGAATGCAATGACAGTTATCTCAACGATATTCGTGGATTACACGTCAAATCTTCGCATGTAGATGAAGCAATCTCGACCGCATCGGCCGACTTCGCGCAGGGCGCGGTCGGCGGCGGCACCGGCATGACCGCCTATGGTCTCAAAGGCGGGATCGGCTCCTCCTCCCGCCAGATGAAGCTGGATGGGAAGACCTATCATCTGGGCATCCTGGTCCTCGCCAATTTCGGCAAGCCCGAGGATCTGACCATCGGCGGCCGGCCGATCGGCCGGCGCATCGCCGAGGCGAAAAAGGCCAGGGGCACGCCCGACCAGGGCTCGATCATCATCGTGCTGGCGTCCGATCTTCCCACCAGCGAGCGCCAGCTGCTCCGCATCGCCCGCCGGACCTCGATCGGCCTCGGCCGTACCGGCTCCTATCTCGGCCACGGCTCGGGCGACCTCTGCATCGCGTTCACCACCGCCAACCGCATCGACCACAACGAACGGAAGAGCGTCATCGCCTGGCAGGCCCTGGCCGAGCCCAAGATCGACCTGGCCTTCCGCGCCGCGGTCGAGGCGACCGAGGAGGCGGTGATCGAGGCGATGCTGGCCGCCGACCCGATGGTCGGGCGCGACGGCAACCGGCGGGAGTCGCTCCGCGACTACCTGCATCTGCTCTAGGAGAAGGTCATGACCAGGATCGTCGGCGTTTCCGGAGCGCTCCGGCGCGGCTCGGTCAACGCGGGGCTGCTCGCCGCGGCGAAGGACGTGCTTCCGGCCGGCGTCACTCTCGAGATCGCGACGATCCGCGGCATCCCGCTTTACGACGGCGACGTCGAGGCGGCAGAAGGAATCCCTCCGGCCGTTTCCGCGCTCAAGGACGCCTTCGCGTCGGCCGACGGCCTGCTGCTGTCGACGCCGGAGTACAACAACAGCATCCCCGGCGTGTTCAAGAATGCGATCGACTGGGCGTCCCGCCCCTCCTCCGACATCGTCAGAGTGTTCGGCGGCAAGAAGGTCGCGATCATGGGTGCCTCGCCCGGCAACTTCGGCACGATCCTTTCGCAGAACGCGTGGCTGCCGGTGCTGCGCATGCTCGGCTGCGATCTCTGGAACGGCGGCCGGCTGATGGTGCCGCAGGCCGGAAAGGTCTTCGATGCCGAAGGCCGGCTCACCGACGAGGCGACCAAGGAGCGTCTGAAGAAGTTCCTCGCCGGCTTCGCCGCCTTCGTCCGGGGGAAGTGACATGGCCGAAGCCGCGACGCTGGTCTCAAAGACGATCGCCTCGATCGGCACCACCGACTTTACGGTCTCGATCAGGGCCGGCCACCACGCCTGGATCTGCGACGAGCATGCCGTGCTCGGCGGCAAGGATGCCGGACCTGCGCCTTTCGACCTCCTCCTCGGCAGCCTCGGCGCCTGTACCGCGATCACGCTCCGCATGTATGCGAAGCGGAAGGACTGGCCGCTGGAGGCGGTCGACGTCGATCTTCGCTACCTCAAGACTAGCGACACGCCGCGGATCGAGCGTTTCCTGACGCTGAAGGGGGCGCTGTCAGACGAGCAGAGGGCGCGGCTGGCCGACATCGCCGAGCGCACGCCGGTGACGCTTGCCATAAAGGACGGCGTGCCGGTCAGGACCGAGCTGCGCTAGCGTGAGGCCTCGCGCCTCGCGTGCCCCTCGGGAGGACGTAGGCTAGCTGCGCCTGACGCCGAAGATCTCGCGGAACGCCTGATGCCCCTTCGGCGTGACCGTCACCGCCCGGGTTCCCTCGGCGCGTCGAATCCAGCCCTTGTCGAAGCACTGCGTGCAGATCGCGGCACCGACAGCGCCCGCGAGATGCGGGCGGCGCTCGCTCCAGTCGAGGCAGGGCCGGCACAGCAGCTTGCCTCCGCGCCGGCCGGGACGCGCGAC
>CAZZLX010000743.1:0-2117 GCA_964655235.1 uncultured Rhizobium sp. | reverse complement strand
GACCAACGAGTTCTCCAAGCCCTTCGAGGCGGAGGCGATCGTGCGCAACCTTTCGGACGGCGTCATCGTCGGACGCCGCGGCACCGGCGCCGGCACCACCTTCGATCTCGGACCGACGGCGACGCTGCAGGTCGGCGGCATCCGCGTCGTCGTCATAACCAACCGCACCCAGGCGCTCGATTATGGGTACTTCGAGAGCTTCGGCGTGGCCGTCGACCAGATGCGGTCGCTGGTGGTGAAGTCACGCGGCCATTTCCGCGCCGGCTTCGACCATCTGTTCACGCCCGACCGCGTGATCGAGGTCGACTGCCCCGGCCTCGTCTCGCCGATCCTCTCGCGCTACCCGTGGAAAGGCTTGCCGCGGCCGGTCTATCCGATCGACCCGAACGCTACATGGAACGCCGCCGACTAGGGCTTCCTCAGGATCAGGTGGAAGACGTGCCAGTGCTTGTGCACGCCCTTCGCCGTCGGTTCGTCGGTCTCCACCTCGTCGAAGTGCTCGAACGCGAAGCCTGAGACGAGACGCTCGATCGCGGCGCGGTCGAGGATCGAGAGACCCGGCCGGCCGGCCCAGCCGTCGTTCGGTCCGTAGAGCTGGCCCGAGAAGCGGCCACCGGAGACGAGGCTGGCGCCGATCCTCTTCCACACGCGACCGAAGTCGGCCGGCGCGAGCAGCGGCAGGACGAAGCTCGCGTTGATCAGATCGGCCGGTGGCCACGCGCTCGCTTCGATTCGCGCGACCCGGGTCTCCAGCGCCGCTCCTTCGGGAAGATCGTCGCGTCCGCGGAGCCGACTGATCCCTTCCTCGCTCGAATCCAGCGCCAGGACGCGCCAGCCGCGACGCAGCAGCTCGACAGTATCGCGCCCGTCGCCGCACCCGAGATCGACCGCGAATCCCGGACGCGCGAACGACGAGGCGGCCTGGACCAGGGTCGGCCGCGGCGGACGTCCCTTGGCGCCCTCGTAGTACGCCGCGAAGTCGCGGCGCGTGGTATCGTCGGGCGTGTTGGTCATCTCGTCAGGATGAGACCATGGCGTTGCGCATCCGTCACCTGCCTCAGGCCAAGTACCGGACGGTGCCGTGGCGCAACGGCGGCGGCGTGACTTCCGAGATCGCGGTCGAGCCCGAAGGCGCCGCCGTCGACAGCCGCTTTCTCTGGCGGCTCTCGCTCGCCCGCATAGACCGCTCCGGCCCCTTCTCCGCCTTCGACGGTTACGACCGCACGATCGCGCTGATCACGGGCGCCGGCATGGTGCTGAACTTCGGCGAGCGCGGCTCGGCCCGCGTCGACAAGCCGATGCAGCCACTCGCCTTCTCCGGCGAATGGGCGCCGGGATGCGCGCTGATCGCGGGCCCGACCGAGGACTTCAACGTGATGACCGACCGCCAGCGCATCCGCCACCGGGTCGAGCGCCTCGAGGCGAGCGCATCGGCACGTCCGCTGCAGATGGCGCCGACGCTGGCGGTCTTCACCGTCGGCGGCGGCAAGCTCAGCGTCGACGGCGGACCGATGGACCTCGGCGCCCGCGACACGCTCATCGTCGAGGGCGCAAGCGAGCTGACGCTGGCCTCGACCGGGCTCGCGCTCTCGGTTGGGCTGTTCCCGGTGAACGCTACTTGATCGTGATCGGGATCACGTAGCTGAACATCAGCGACTCCTCGCCGGGGTTCTTCTTGTTCTTGCCGAGCCCGGCATTGGAGATGTGATGGAAGGCGATGCCCGCGCGGACGTCGTTGTCGAAACGGTAGTGCAGCGCAGCCCCGGTGCGGAACTCGAGCGTATGGCCGAGATCCTTGCCGTTGCCGCGGTGATAGGCACCGACCGCGGCGCTCGGGGTCAGCACCACGCGCTTGTCGAGCCACCACACTTCCATGGCGATGCCGGCATAGCCGTAGGCGGCGCTGTCGGAGGTCGCCATCGCGCCGGCCATCGGCCGGAGCCACCAGGCGAAGGGCTTGCCGCGCCACTCGGCTCGGAACTCGGCGGCGGCGCCGTCGTCCAGCATGTCGAAGATGCCGGCCGAGAAGTCGAGGACGTGACCGGTCTCAGCCGCCTCGGCGGGAGCCGACGCCAGCGCGATCGCGGCCAGCGCCGCGGCGAGAGCGTTCCTCACTT
>CAZZLX010000742.1:0-2123 GCA_964655235.1 uncultured Rhizobium sp. | reverse complement strand
CTCCCCTATGTCGTCGTCTTCGTGCTGTTCGTGGCATACCCGATCGGCTACGCGATCTGGCTCGCAACCGATCTCAAGGCCTACGTCCGGCTCTTCGACGATCCGATCTACTGGCGGACGGCCTGGAACACGCTCGTTTTCCTGCTGGTCGGCGTGAACCTGAAGATGATCCTGGCGCTGTTCCTGTCGGGCTTCTTCGCGCTGCCCTATCTCTGGGTGCGGATCCTCGGCGCGGTGTTCCTGCTGCCCTGGGCGGTGCCGCACATCCCCTCGATCATCTCGATCCGCTGGATGCTCAATTCCGAGTGGGGGATGGTCAACACGCTGCTGTTCGACCTCTTCCGCATCGACGGGCCGAACTGGCTGACCAACCCGGCCTACGGGCTTTCGGCGATCATCGGCGTCCACATCTGGAAGTACCTGCCCTTCTGGACGATGATCCTGGTCGCCGGCCGCATGGCGATCCCGAAGGATCTCTACGACGCGGCCGCGGTCGATGGCGCAACCCCGTGGCAGCGCTTCCGCCACGTCACCTTCCCGCAGCTGAAGGCGCTGTTCCTGACGTCGACGATGCTGACCACGATCTGGTCGCTCGGCGACTTCAACAGCGTCTACCTGCTGACCGGCGGCGGTCCGGCCGACCGCACCAACACGCTGGCGACGATGGGCATCCGCTACGCCTTCCGCCAGGCCGACTTCGAGGCTGGCATCGTCACCATGGTCTCGGCGGTCCCGATCCTGATCCCGCTGGTGATCCTGCTGACGCGGCGCCTGTCCAAGTCCGGCGGGAGGCAGGCATGAGCCGGCGCTTCTTCGAGTACGTCGGTCTAGGATTGCTGGGCGTCGTCATCTTCCTTTGGACGATGGCGCCGCTCTACAACATGCTGATCATGTCGATCACGCCGGCGAACGCGATGTTCGCCGGCAAGATGTGGCCCGAGAACCCTACGCTCGCCAACTACGTCACCGTCTTCAAGCAGGACAACCACTACCTCAAATTCTTCTGGGTCCAGCTCAGCAACAGCGTATGGATCGCCGCGGCCAGCATGGCGATCGTGCTGTTCATCGCGACGATGGCGAGCTTCGCGATCGGACGGCTCAAGCTCCGCTTCGCGCCCTTCGTCAACAACCTGGCGCTGACCACATACCTGATCCCGGCGGCGTTCCTGGCGATCCCGTTCTACCAGGTGATGGGCGCCTACAGGCTGCTCGACACGCAATGGGGCCTGATCTTCGCCGTCGTCACCTTCACCACGCCCTACGCGATCTGGGTGCTGCGCAACTACGCCGACAGCGTGCCGTTCGAGCTCGACGAGGCAGCGATGGTGGACGGCGCCAGCCGCTGGCAGATCTTCACCCTCGTCTACCTGCCGCTGATCCGGCCGGCGATGATCGCGATCGGGACGTTCGCACTCCTGCATGCCTGGAACGAGTATCTCTACGCGTTCCTGATCCTCTCCCACGAGACGCGGGTCACGCTGACGGTGACCTTGGGGCTTTTCCGCTCCGACGACTCCGCTCCCTGGCCGCTCTTGATGGCGGTCGGCATCATCTATTCGATCCCGCCGACCGTGCTCTACTTCTCCGTCCGGAAGTACATGGTGACCGGCCTCACCTCGGGCGGCGTGAAGGACTGATATGAGCCTCTACGCGCCGCCGAAGGATCTTCCCTCCCGCGTCTTCGTCGACGTCGTCGAGACGCTTGGCCTGAAGGCCGGCGACGGCAAGCCGCACTCCTTCCTCGAGGGCCCTTCCTTCGACCGCGACGGCAACCTCTACGTCGTGAACTCCTATGCCGGGCAGATCCTCCGCATCCATGCCGACAAGCGGATCGAGGTCGCGGCCGAGTACGACGGAATTCCCAACGGCCTCAAGATCCACAAGTCGGGCGAGATCTTCATCGCCGACCGCAAGAACGGGATCATGCGGATGGACCCGGTGTCGGGGAAGGTCCAGGCCTTCATCGGCCGAGACCGGCTGATGCCCGACTACAAGGGCGTGAACGATCTCTTCTTCCGCTCCAACGGCGACCTCTACTTCACCGACCAGGGCTCGACCGACCTCCACGCCCCGACCGGCCGCGTGTTCCGCTATTCGGCCGGCGGCAAGCTCGACATGCTGCT
>CAZZLX010000741.1:0-2126 GCA_964655235.1 uncultured Rhizobium sp. | reverse complement strand
GGCCGCCGCGATCTCAGCGTGGATGGCGAGCACGGAAGAGCGCCGTGGAGGGCGCGGGTGTAGATCCCGGTGGTCGCCGTATCTCCTATCGAGCAGACGGTCGCCGCCGGCAAGCCCTTCGCCGACTGCATCGAGAACATCGATATCGGCGGGCCGGCGATGATCCGCTCGGCGGCGAAGAATCACGACGCCGTCGTCGTGATGACCGATCCCGCGCAATACACCGAGCTGATGGCTGAGCTCGACGCGCATGACGGGCAGACGACGCTCGCTTTCCGCCGTCGCTTCGCCGGCCAGGCCTATGCCCGCACCGGCTCCTACGACGCCGCGATCTCGTCGTGGATGGCTGCCGAGCGGAAGGAGACGTTCCCCGATCGCCTCGTCGTCGGCGCCAGGCGCGTCGAGGTCCTGCGCTACGGCGAGAACCCGCATCAGGAATCAGCGTTCTACGCGACCTCGGAGAAGCGGCCCGGCATCGCCACCGCGCGCCAGGTGCAGGGGAAGGAGCTCTCCTACAACAACCTCAACGACACGGATGCGGCCTACGAACTGGTCGCCGAATTCGACAAGCCGGCGGTTGTCATCGTCAAGCACGCGAACCCGTGCGGCGTCGCCGTCGCCGACACGCTGGCCGAGGCCTATCGTCGCGCCTTCGCCGCCGATCCGGTCAGCGCTTTCGGTGGCATCATCGCCGTCAACCGCACGCTCGACGGCGAGACGGTTGAGGCGATCGGCAAGCTCTTCGCCGAGGTGATCATCGCGCCCGACGCCGACCAGGCGGCACTCGCGGGCCTCAAGTCGAAGACCCAGCTCCGCCTGCTGCTCGCGGGCGGCGTTCCCGATCCGCGCCAGCCGGGCCTGTTGATCAAGTCGCTGGCCGGCGGCCTTCTCGTGCAGAGTCGAGACATCGGCCGCACCGCCGGCAACGACATCAAGGTCGTCACCAAGCGCGCGCCCTCAGCGAAGGAGATGGCAGACCTCCTGTTCGCCTTCACCGTCGCCAAGCACGTGAAGTCAAACGCCATCGTGCTGGCGAAGGACGGCATGACCGTCGGCGTCGGCGCCGGCCAGATGAGCCGCGTCGACTCCTCGCGCCTCGCCGCGCAGAAGGCGTCGGAGATGGCAGCGGCGGCCGGCGAGAAGCAGAGCCGTGGCATCGGCTCGGTGGTCGCCTCCGACGCGTTCTTCCCCTTTGCCGACGGCCTGATCGCCTGCGCGGAGTCGGGCGCGACCGCCGTGATCCAGCCGGGCGGCTCCAAGCGCGACGACGAGGTGATTGCCGCCGCTGATGAGCGCAACCTGGCGATGGTCTTCACCGGCAAGCGCCACTTCCGGCACTAGCCCTTCGCGGTCGCCTTCAGCGCGTGGGCGACCGCTTTCCGCATCACAGACGGCAGCGCCTCGCCGCCGATCTTCTCGACCGCGATCCAGAACCCGTCGAGCGTCGTCGGCGCGGCGATGCGCGCGGTCATCACCGTCAGTTCCAGGTGGAAGTGCGTGAAGGTGTGCCGGACCATGCCCGGCAGCGTCCGCCAAGGTGCAGGCGCGGGGGCCAGCGCCATCATCTCGTCGACCGAAAAGGCTTGCTCACGCCACGCCGTGGTCGGCAGCTCGGTCATGCCACCGAGCAGTCCTTCGTCGGGACGCTGGCGCAGGAGCACCGATCCGTCGGCGCGGGTCGCAAAGTAGACGATGCCACGGCGCGTCGGCCGCTCGGCCTTCGCGTCGCGCGCCGGCAACTCCTCGGCGACGCCGCGGGCGCGTGCCCGGCACGGATCAGCGAGGGGACAGAGAATGCAGCGCGGCTTCGCCGGCGTGCAGATCGTGGCGCCCAGGTCCATCAGTGCCTGGGCGAAGTCGCCGGCGCGCCTCTTCGGCGTGAGACCGCGTGCCAGCTCCGCCAGGCGCTTCTTCGAGCGCGGCAACGGCTCTTCGACGGCGTAGAGGCGCGCGGTCACGCGTTCGATGTTGCCGTCGACCGGCATCGCGGATCGGTCGAAGGCGATCGCGGCGATCGCGGCCGCGGTGTAGGGCCCGATCCCGGGAAGCTCCAGCAGCTCTTCCTCGGTCGTCGGGAAGGCGCCGCCGGGCCGGCATCCAGGCCGGCTCCCGCCGGCTCGGCATCC
>CAZZLX010000740.1:0-2127 GCA_964655235.1 uncultured Rhizobium sp. | reverse complement strand
GCAGGGAAGATCTCGACGTAATAGATCGTGGCGCCGGTGCGCTGGGCGACGCCGGGGACCGAGGTCGCCTGGACGTAGAGCCCGGCCTGTTCGGCCATGTCGATGAGCCAGTCGGCGAGCACGCCGCCGCCTTCGCCGCCCATCGCCAGGATCGCGACCGAGATCGCCTTGGGAGCCGGCGCTGCGGAGTCCATCAGGTGGCCGAGGCGAGCCTGCGCTCGATCCGGTTCTGGAAGTAGCTGATCACCTTGCGACGAAGGTTGGCGACTGCCCGGTCCCACCAGTTGGGATTGCTGATGATGTCGGCCCGGTAGAAGGACGGACAGAGGACCGCTGCGTGGCTGACCTCGCCGCACAGGCCGCAGCCGACGCAGGAGTCGAGCACGGTCGCGACCGGGTCCTTCCGCAGCGGGTCGGGATTGGTCTTCACCGACAGGGACGGGCACCCCGAAAGCCGGATGCAGGAGTGATCGCCGGTGCAGGTGTCGTGGTCGACGCCGAAGCGCTCGCGCACCACGCGCTGGCCGTTCTTGATCGCGTCGCGGAGCAGCGGGCGGACGCGCCGCTGCTTGTTCAGCATGCACTCGCTCTGGGCGATGATCACCTTCGGCCCCTTGACCGTGGTGGTGAGCGCCTCCTTCAGCACGTCTCGCATGCGGGCGATGCTGTAGGTGTGCGTGATCGACTTGACCCAGGTGACGCCGACGCCGCGGACCGCGTTCTCGATCGAGTTCTGGGTCTTGCGCAGGCTGTTCTCGGCCTTGGAGGACATGATGTCCTGGCCGCCGGTCGCCGCGGTGTAGTTGTTGTCGACGATCAGCAGCACGTTATCGGTCTGGTTGAAGACCGCGTTGCCGACGCCGCTGGCGAGACCGTTGTGCCAGAAGCCGCCGTCGCCCATGACGCTGATCGTGCGCTTGGACGAGCTCTGGTCGTTGAGCGCCGCCGCGCCGGCCCATCCGAGGCCGTATCCCATGGTCGAGGCGCCGATGTTGAACGGCGGCAGGATCGAGAAGAGATGGCAGCCGATGTCGCAGCTCACGTGATGCGGACCTAGCTCGCGCTCGACCAGCTTCATCGCGGTGAAGATCGGCCGCTCCGGGCAGCCCGTGCAGAAGGAAGGCGGGCGCGGATGGACCTGGGTCTCGGCGGCGGCGATCGCCGGCGCCTTCGACTGGCCCGGTTCGGCGGCGATAGCGGGCACAATAGCCGGCAGCAGGTTCGGCGCCGTCCGCTCGATGAAGCGCCTGATGCCGCGGAGCACCACGTCGCCGGTGTATTCGCCGCCCTTCAGCAGCACGTCCTTGCCGTGGACCTGGGTCTGCAGGTCGGCCTTGCGGAGTATCGCGTGGAGAGCCTGCTCGATGAAATCGGGCTGACCTTCTTCGACCATGAGCACCGCGCGCTTGCCGGCGCAAAAGCGCCGGATCTCGTCGTCCACCAGCGGATAGGTGACGTTCATCACGTAGAGCGGGATCCTGCTCTCGCCATAGGCGTCGGCGAGACCGAGGATTTCGAGTGCCCGGGCGACTGTGTTGTACATCCCGCCCTGCAGGATGATGCCGACATCGGCCGAGCCCTCCCCGAAGAACTCGTTGAGGTTTCGGTCCTGGATGAACTTGACCGCTGCCGGCCAGCGGCTCTCGATCTTCTCCTTCTCGTGGAGGTATGAAGCGGGCGGTAGCACGATGCGACTGGTGTCGCGGACCGGGTTCTCCATCGCCTGACGCAGCGTGAAGCCAGGCCGAATGTTATCTTTCGCGGTGAAGCGACCATGGACGTGGCAGGCGCGGATGCGGAGCTCCAGCATCACCGGCGTCCGGCTTGCCTCCGAGAGCTCGAAGCCGTCCTCGACCGCCTTCACGATCGAGGGCAGGTTCGGGCGGGGGTCCATCAGCCAGATCTGCGACTTCATCGCGAAGGCGTGAGAGCGCTCCTGCATGATGCTGGAGCCTTCGCCGTAGTCCTCGCCGACGATGACCAAGGCGCCGCCCCTCACACCGCCCGAGGCGAGGTTGGCGAGCGCGTCGGAGGCGACGTTCGTGCCCACGGTGGATTTGAATGTAACCGCGCCGCGGAGCGGGTAGTTGACCGAGGCGGCCAGCGTCGCGGCCGCCGTCGCCTCCG
>CAZZLX010000739.1:0-2127 GCA_964655235.1 uncultured Rhizobium sp. | reverse complement strand
GCTTCGAACATCCGGATGCCCAAAGCGCAAGCCCCTTCATCGATGTGCTCGCCGCCGGCTTCGATGCCGGCATCCGCTACGACGAGCGGCTGGAGCAGGACATGATCGCGGTCCCGATCGGCCCGCGCGTGCAGCGCTTCGTCACCGCCGTAGCACCGTCCTACATCGAAGCACACGGGCGGCCGGCGCATCCGAAGGATCTCCTGACGCACGCCTGTATTCAGCACCGCTTCGCCAGCGGCGCGGCGCGGATCTGGGAGTTCGAACGCGACGACGAGATCGTCAAGGTGAGCCCGACCGGACCTCTGACGGCTTCGGCAATCGAGATGGAGATCGAAGCGGCGATCGAAGGCCTCGGCATCATCAACGGCTTCGAGGAAGCCCTGGGCCCTTCGCTCGCCTCGGGCGCGCTCCAGCCGGTGCTGGAGGATTGGTGGCAGAGCTTCTCGGGTCCGTTCCTTTACTACCCGAGCCGCCGCCTGATGCCGGCGCCGCTGCGCGCCTTCATCGACTTCATCAGGACGGCTTAGGCACCTCAGGCCGCGGCGGCGGCGAGCTCACGCGGCAGGAGCACGGTGACGACGGTGCCGGCGCCAGGCTGGCTCACGATCTCGAGCTGCCCGCCGAGCTTCTCGACGAGGGCCCGTGTCAGCGGCAATCCAAGGCCGGAGCCCTGAGGACGTCCCCGCAGGGGCTTCCCGATCTGCCCGAAGGGCTGCATCGCGACCGAAAGTTCGCCCGGCGTCATGCCGATGCCGGTGTCGCGGATCACCAGGATCATCGCGCCGCGGAACTTGTCGAAGCGCGCCTTGAGCTTCACCGAGCCGCCCGAGGGCGTGAACTTGATCGCGTTGGTGGCGAGGTTGAGAACGACCTGGAGCAGCTTCGACCCGTCGGTGCGGAGCTCGGGGAAGCCGCGTTCCACCTCGACCTTCAGGCGGACGCCGCTCGACTCGGCGAGGCCGTGGACCATCGAGATGGCGCGATCGAAGATATCGGCGACCGAGACGGCCTCGACCGTAATGGGTTCGCGGCCCGCTTCCGCCTTTGCGAAGTCGAGCGCGTCGTCGCAGACGCCGGCGAGGTGGGTCGCCGAGGCGTGAATGTCGGCGGCATATCCGGGATAACGCGGATCGCCGAGAGGACCGAAGCGCTGGTCCCTCAGGATCTCGGAGAAGCCCAGGATCGCGTTGAGCGGCGTGCGGATCTCGTGCGCGAGATAGGCGGTCACCTCGCGATCGTTCGCCTGCCGCGCCTTGTCCCTCGCCTCCAGCCGGGACATCCGCTCCTCGGCCTCGCGCAGCAGGGCGCGGGCCTCGTTGAGCTTGCGGGTCGCGATGACGGCACGATGCCACGACGCGTGCCAGCGCGAGAGTCCGATCACGCGGTCCTTGAGCTCGGACGGATCATGGGGAACGCGGATCGCATCGCCCACCGACAGCGCCAGCGGCCGATGCGACGCGTCGGCGTAAAGGCAAAGCACCGCAGGTCGTTCGTCGTCGGGAAGCCGGCGCCAGTAGGCCAGCGCGTCGAGCGCGGTCGGGCCGCCGAAGGCGAGATCGAGCACGATCATGTCGTTCGACCGGACGCGGCCGAGTTCGGGCGGCTCCGCGTCGACGCGAAGCTCCTCGCCGACGAGAAGCTGCTCGAGCTCCCGCCGAAGCGCTGCCTGTCCCAGAACGAGGACGCGCGACTCAGGCGGAGCCGCAGGTGAAGACGTCATGCTCATGTCCCAACTGGACCACGAAACGGATTAAGCGGAGGTTAAGCGCCGCCGCTCTTCGTGCCCATTCTTTGTTCGACGTAGGCGGAGAGCTGGCCGAGGCAGGCCTCGAGCGACTGCGCCGCGGTGTCGACGATCAGCTCGGGGGCTTCGGGCGCCTCGTAAGGTGCTGAAATACCGGTGAACTCCTGGATCTTGCCGGCGCGCGCCTTGGCATAGAGCCCCTTTGGATCGCGCTTCTCGCAGGTGGCGAGATCGGCTTGCACGTGAACCTCGTGGAAGAGGTCCGGAACGATCTTCCGGACCCGGTCGCGATCGGCCCGGTAGGGCGAGATGAAGGCGGTGATGACGATGATGCCGGCGCGGGCGAACAGCGCCGCGACCTCGCCGACGCGTCGGATGTT
>CAZZLX010000738.1:0-2129 GCA_964655235.1 uncultured Rhizobium sp. | reverse complement strand
TTGGAAGCCGGGGCGCGGCGGGCGCCCACGGCAACCAGCGGGGCTGGGGGGGGGTCCGCTGGGGCGGGGGGGGCGGGACCGGAAGGTATTCGACCGTCGGCACGGACCGGACCGGCTGGGGGTAGAGTGACAGCAGCTGGAGGACCTCGTCCGGCATGTCGGTGGTGACGGGCAGGCCGAGGTCGCGTGCCTCGTCGGGGGTGATCGCGTAGTCGTGGGTCCAGGTGCCTCCAGTCATCTTCTCGGCTACGGCTGCGGCCCGCTCCGCGCCCAGAGGATCGGCCAGCAGCTCCTGGGCGGCGCGCCGCACCTGCTCGATCGCCTTGCGGCCGACATCGGCGAAGACCAGGGTCTGGTCGTCGATCTCGGCGATCGGCTTTTCGGCCACCACCTTCAGCAGCGATGCCGCCGGCATGCCGCCGATCTGCGGGTCGATCGGGCCGAGCACCGCATGCGGGCTGATCGCGATCTCGTCGGCGGCCATCGCGATCAACGTGCCGCCGGACATCGCGAGATGCGGCACCATCACGGTGACCTTCGCCGGATGGCGGTCGAGCGCGCGGGCGATCTGCAGCGCTGCCAGCACCAGGCCGCCTGGCGTGTGGAGCACGACGTCGATGGGCGTCGCCGGATCGGTTTCGCGTATCGCGCGAATGACCTCCTCGGAATCGTCCATGTCGATGTAGCGCACAAGCGGAAATCCAAGAAGGCGCATCGTCTCCTGGCGATGGACCAGCGAGATCACGCGGCTCCCGCGCTTGGCCTGGATCTGGGCGATCTTGCGCTGGCGCGCCATGATCAGCAGGCGCTGCCTGATCATCGGCTGCAGCATGGCGAAAACGAAAAAGACCCAGATCAGGTCGCCGAAGCCCATCTGCCTCTCCCCGAAGACGGGAATCCTCGTCGCGTCGACGGGTGCACTCCCTGCATCGCGGATGTTGCGCCCTGGGACCGCTTGTCGCAAGATCGCGGCGTTCCGAGGGGAGCCCATCCGGGCTGAGAGTCGGCGAAAGCCGAGACCCTTCGAACCTGATCCGGATCATGCCGGCGAAGGGATTGGAACCAGGACTGCTCCGGCAGTCCACCACCCAAAGCAAGCCCGAGTCCGGATCTCCAACGTTGTCTCAACGCGGGAGATTCCGATGCGTATGCCAACTCTGATCGTCCTCGCCGCCGGCCTCGCGCTCGCCGCATGGCCAGTCCAGGCGCAGACCAAGACCAAGCTCAGCGTCTACTCGACGCTGGTTCCCGAGTACATCAACGACTTCAAGAACGGCTTCGAGGCCGACAATCCGGACATCGAGCTCGTGCTCTGGCGCGACTCGACCGGCGTGGTCGCGGCCAAGCTCGTGGCCGAGAAGGACCGTCCCCAGGCCGATGCGATCTGGGGCCTTGCCGTCACCAACATGCTGCAGCTGAAGGAGCTCGGCATACTCGATCCCTATGCGCCGAAGTCGTTGGACCGCATCAAGGCGAACTTCCGCGATGCCGCTAACCCGCCGTCATGGGTCGGCATGGAGGCGTGGGCGGCGGCGATCTGCTTCAACACGGTCGAGGCTGCGAAGAAGGGCCTCAAGCGTCCGTCGAAATGGTCGGACCTCATGGACCCGGCCTACAAGGGGCAGGTGCTGATGCCGGACCCGGCATCGTCGGGCACCGGCTATTTCCACGTCTCGGCCTGGATGCAGCTCTGGGGCGAGGACAAGGCCTGGAGCTACATGGACAAGCTCCACGACAACATCGCCATGTACATCAAGTCGGGTACGAAGCCGTGCCGCATGGCGGCCTCGGGCGAGTTCCCGGTCGGCATCTCCTACGAGCTCGCCGGCGTCGCCGCCCGCCAGGGCAACGCACCGGTCGAGATCCTGGTGATGGAGGAGGGCGGCGGCTGGGACATGGACACCGCCGCGATCGTCAAGGGCACCAGGAACGTCGAGGCCGCACGCCGGCTGATGGACTGGGCGGCGTCCGAGAAGGCAAACAGGCTCTATGCCCGCTTCGCCACGATGGTAGCGATGAAGGGCGTCGAGACCGACATGCCCTTCTATCCGAAAGGCCTCGAGGAGTCGCTGATCCGCAACGACTTCCTCTGGGCCGCGTCCAACCGCGACCGCATCCTCAAGGAATGG
>CAZZLX010000737.1:0-2130 GCA_964655235.1 uncultured Rhizobium sp. | reverse complement strand
GTCGACGAGGAGCACGACCCGGCGTTCAAGCAGGAGGACGGCGTCCACTATCACCCGCGCGACATGGCGGTGGTCCGTGGCCAGCTCGGCCGTTTCCCGGTCGTGCTGTCTTCGGCGACGCCGTCGCTCGAGAGCCATGTGAACGAGACGACGGGCCGCTATCGCCGCCTGCACCTGCCCGATCGCCACGCCGGCGCGCAGCTGCCGGACATCGGCATCGTCGACCTCCGCCGCGACAAGCCCGCGTCGCAGCGCTTCCTGAGCCCGCCTTTGGTCAAGGCGCTGAACGAGACGCTGGCCGCGGGCGAGCAGTCGCTGCTGTTCCTCAATCGCCGCGGCTATGCGCCGCTGACGCTCTGCCGGGCCTGCGGTCACCGCCTCAACTGCCCGAACTGCTCGACCTGGTTGGTCGAGCATCGCCTGGCCGGACGCCTGCAGTGCCATCACTGCGGCTACTCGGCACGCCGGCCGAGCGCATGCCCGTCCTGCAGCGCCGACGATGCGTTCGCGGCCTGCGGTCCCGGCGTCGAGCGCCTCGCCGAAGAGCTCATGGCGGTGCTGCCGGAAGCGCGCTTCACGGTGATGGCGAGCGATACGATCGGCGGTCCGGCCGAGGCCGAGGAACTGATCCGCTCGATACGCGACGGCGAGGTCGACGTCGTGATCGGCACGCAGATGGTGGCGAAGGGTCACAACTTCCCCAACCTGACTTTGGTCGGCGTCGTCGACGCGGATCTCGGCCTCGAGGGCGGCGACCTGCGCGCGGCCGAGCGCACCTATCAGCTGCTGCACCAGGTTGCCGGCCGAGCCGGTCGTCACGAACGGCCGGGCCGCGTGCTGCTGCAGACCTGGCAGCCGGACAACCGCGTGATGCAGGCCCTCGCTTCGGGCGATCGCGACCGCTTCCTCGCGGTCGAGGCCGCCGAGCGCGAGGCGGCGTCGATGCCGCCCTACGGACGTTTAGTCGGGATCATTGTCTCGAGCCACGACCCGCAGGCAGCCGACGGCGTGGCGCGCATGCTGAGGAGATCGGCACCGGAAGGCGAGGGGGTCCAGGTGCTGGGACCCGCACCGGCGCCGCTCGCGCTCCTGCGCGGCCGGCATCGGCGGCGGCTGCTGCTCAAGGCCGGGCGCTCGGTCCGCGTGCAGCCGATCGTCGCCGACTGGCTCGCGCGCGTGAAGGTGCCCGGCACCGTCCGCGTCCAGGTCGACGTCGATCCGTACAGCTTCCTCTAGTGGCCCTGCTTGATGTCGACGACGACGCCGCCGGAGAGGCGCACCAGCTCATCGGCGTTCAGGCGGAATACCGCATTCGGCGTGCCGGCCGCGGCCCAGATCGGATCGAGGGCCAGCAGGTCGCGGTCGATCAGAACGATCGGCTCCTCCGAATGACCCAGAGGCGCGACGCCGCCGATGGCATATCCGGTGCGTTCGCGCACGTAGTCGGCGTCGGCTCGCCCGATCTTCTGGCCGATCAGGCCGCGAACCAGCTTCTCGTCGACGCGGTTGACGCCGGAGGCGACGACCAGCACCGGGCGGCCGCTCGCCGACTTGAACACGAGAGATTTCGCGATCTGCGCCAGCGTGCAGCCGATTGCCGCCGCGGCCTCGGCGGAGCTGCGCGTCGACTCCGGAAATTCGACGACCCGCCCGCCCATGCCCTGGGCGGCCAGCAGGTCCTCGACGCGTTGGGCGGCGGGTTTCAGCGCCATGATCTGCCTCGACGGTGTAAAATCTAGCCTTCATCGCATGGGTCGGTAGCAACGTGAATCTCAATCTCGGCCGCGGCAGTGCCATGTCGTCGACTTCCGTGTCGAGGACGTAGTCGATGACCATTCGCGTGCGCGCCGTTAAGGCGAGGACATGAAGGATCTCGCCGATGCGATCCTCGGTGGTGACCGCCGCGCGCTGGCTCGTGCGCTGACGCTGGTCGAGTCGACGCGCCCTGATCACCGTGCGCAGGCGGACGCGCTCCTGCAACTGCTGCTGCCGGCGGCGGGAAAGGCGGCACGGGTCGGCATCTCCGGCGCACCCGGCGTCGGCAAGTCGACCTTCATCGAAGCGCTCGGCCTGATGCTCGCTGAAGAGGGAAGGAAAGTCGCGGTGATCGCCGTCGATCCGTCGTCGGAA
>CAZZLX010000736.1:0-2133 GCA_964655235.1 uncultured Rhizobium sp. | reverse complement strand
CGCCTGTCCGTTCGCATCCAGAACGGTCGCCGAGCGCGCGGTCAGCGCCGCAACGTGCTCGACGGCGGACCGCGCCCGCCCGCGCGCACGGCGGTCGAGATAGCGGCCGATCAGCAGGAAGAAGAGCAGCGTGATCGCCGAGTCGAAATAGGCATGGGCCTCCGACTGCCAGGTGTCGAACAGGCTCATACCGGCGGCCAGCGTCACGCCGATGGTGATCGGCACGTCCATGTTGGTACGGCCGGATGCCAGCGCCGCGGCGGCCGATCGCGCGAACGGCCGGGCCGCGTAGACGATCGCCGGCAGCGCGATCAGCGCCGAGACCCAATGGAGCAGGTCGCGCGTCGCCGGGCCCATCTCGCCGACCGCACCCGACCAGACCGAGACGGAAAGCAGCATCACGTTCGCCGCGGCGAAGCCGGCGACGGCGAGCGACTTCAGGAGATCGCGCTCCTCGGCATCGACCGTGGAAGCCAACCGCTCCGGGTCGAACGGCGCGACCGCATACCCAAGGCGACGCACGATCCCGGCCAGCCGCTCGCCGGCTTCGACCGGGCCTTTCCATGCAAGCGTGAGCCGGCGCTGGCTCAGGTTGACTCGGGCGTATTCGAGCGCCGGATCGCGGGCCAGTGCCGCCTCGATCAGCCAAGCGCAGGCCCCGCAGACGAGCCCGTCGACCATCAGGTCGAGCCGCGCGGTCTTTCCGTCGACGCGGACGAAAGGCAGGACCGGGATCGCATCGGCATCCGACGCCGGACGGCCGGCCGCCCCCATCGCCTCGCGGCGCTCGTAGTAGGCGTCGAGCCCGAGCTCGCCGATCATTTCCTTGGCTGCCGCGCAGCCGCCGCAGCAGAAGCGCTGCCCCGCCGGTGCCAGCCGGCCGCAATGCGCGCACGGAGCGGCCGCGGCGGCGGGAACGAAGGCAAGCGCGGCCGTGGTCACTTCACGACCATCCGGTAGAGACCGCGATAGGTACCGTCGGCGTTCGTCGCCTGCAGCTTGATTTCCCATTGTCCGCTGTACGGCAGCTCGACCGCGGCGGCGTACCTATCGCCTTCCGGAGCCAGTCGGGCATCGATGGGCGTCACGGATTCCAGCGGGCGGGACAGCGTCGCCCGTACGTCAAGCCCGGTGACGGGCGATCCGTTTGGCGCATGAACGTGGACGGTGAGCCGCCCCTTGTCATAGGCGGGCGTCATTTCCCATCCGAGTGCGGCCTGGGCACGCCCCTGCCGCAGCTCCTCGTTGTAGGCGATGCCGCGGTCGTAGGGCCGCTGCACGACGAGGCCCGGGAAGGACCGGAAGGCAGCCGTGATCAGCACGGCGTTGACCGCGACGACGACGAGCATGCCGCCGGCATAGGTCCAGGGAATCCAGCGTCCGCGCGCGACAGCAGTCATTTTTTCGGTCCCAGGAAGATGGTGGACTGGCTCGCCGCCGACTTGGCCCCAGCCACGCGGAAGGTGATCGGCGTGGTGTCACCGGCGAGATGCTCGCGGTCGGTGCGGACGGTCACGCGGAAGGTCCCGACCGCATCCGGCTTCACGTCGAGCGTCGCGGACGCGCCGTCGGCGCTCATACCCCCGTCGCCGACGAGGGCGAGCCTGGCACCACCGAGGCCGTCAACGGTCAGCGTATAGGACTCGGCCTCCCGCTCCTTGTTCAGGACCTTCACCGTGTAGCCGTTCCGGATCGAGCCGTCGGCGAGCGTGACGAAGAGCGGGCTGCGGTCGCGGAGCACGGTCAGCTCGACCGTCGAGCGCAGCATCAAGGCAACGACCATCACCGCGGCCACGACGGCGAGAAGCCCCGCATAGATCGCGGTCCGCGGACGCACCACGCGATAGCCGGAAAGGTTCCCTGGCGTCTTGGCTTCCAGGTTCGCCAGCGTATCGAAGGCGATGAGACCCTGCGGACGGTCGACCTTCAGCATGATCTCGTTGCAGGCGTCGATGCACAGGCCGCAGCCGATGCATTCGAGCTGCTGACCGTCGCGGATGTCGATGCCCGTCGGGCAGACGGCGACGCAGGCGCGGCAGTCGACGCAGTCGCCCCTGCCCTCCCAGCTCTCGCCCTGCTTGTGCTTGCCCCGCTTCTCGCCGCGCCAGTCGCGATAGGTGACGACCAGGCTGT
>CAZZLX010000735.1:0-2136 GCA_964655235.1 uncultured Rhizobium sp. | reverse complement strand
GCGCGCTGCCGCCGCCCCAGGCGATGACGCCGTCGTGCTTGCCGTCGCGGTAGACCTTGAGGCCGGCCTCGACGTTGCTGGCGACCGGGTTCGGCTTGATGTCGGAGAAAACGGCGGTCGGCAGGCCGGCCTTCTCGTTCGCGGCGACCGCGTCCTTGACCATCGGCAGCTTGGCGAGCCCGGGATCGGTCACCAGCAGCGGCCGCTTGATGCCGGAGGCCTTGCAGGCGTCGGCCAGCTCGGCGATGCGACCGACACCGAAACGCACCGAGGTCGGGAACGACCAGTTGCCACGCATGAAGTCGACGGTCAGCGCCATGGGGACTCTCAGATCTTGGTGCGAAGGTGGAAGGACTTCGGCCGCGTGAAGGCGTCGAAGCCGAGGCGGGAAAGCGTGCAGCCGCGGCCCGAATCCTTGACGCCGGTCCAGGCCAGCGCCGGGTCGAGATAGTCGCAGCGGTTCATGAACCAGGTGCCGGTCTCGATCGCATCGCCGATGCGGATCGCCGCGTCCTCGTCCATGGTCCAGATCGCGGCGGTGAGGCCGTACTGGCTGTCGTTCATGAGGCGGACGGCGTCGTCGTCGGAGGCGACCTTCATGATGCCGATCACCGGCCCGAAGCTCTCTTCCGACATCACCCGCATCGTGTGGTCGACGCCGGTCAGCACCTGCGGCGCGCAATAGGGCGATCCCGCATGCGCCTTGGGGAACCGCTTCACGTCGATATGCGCCTTGGCGCCGCGGGCGACCGCCTCGGCGATCTGGCCGCGCACGAAGTCGGCCGCCTGGCCGCGGACCATCGGGCCCAGCGTCGCGTCCGGCTTCATCGGATCGTCGAGCACGTACTTGCGCGTGAGGTCGACATAGGCTTCCACGAAGCGGTCGTAGAGATCCTCGTGCACGTAGATCCGCTCGATGCCGCAGCAGCTTTGCCCTGAATTGAAGAAGGCGCCGTCGACCAGGTTCTCGACCGCATGGTCGAAGTTGGCGTCGGCACGCACATAGGCCGGGTCCTTGCCGCCGAGCTCGAGGCCGAGCCCGATGAAGCGGCCGGCAGCGGCCCGGCTTACCGCCTGTCCGCCTGCGACCGAGCCGGTGAAGGCGACGAAGTCGATTTCGGGCGACGCCACCAGCTTTTCGGTCAGCCTGTGGTCCATGTGCAGATACTGGAACACGCCATCCGGCAAGCCCGCCGCCTTGAAGCCCGCGGCGAAGCGCTCGGCGCAGAGCGGCGTCTGGTGCGAGTGCTTGAGGATCACCGCGTTGCCTGCGATCAGTGCCGGGACGATCGCGTTGACCGCGGTGAGATAAGGATAGTTCCACGGTGCGATGACGAAGACGATTCCGACCGGCTCCTTGCGGATGAACCGGGTGAAGTTCTCCTTGGGCTCGATCTGGAGATCGGCGAGAGCGTCGACGGCGACCGAGGCCATGTAGCGGGCGCGCTCGGCGAGGCCGCGGATCTCGCCCGGCGTGTACTTGATCGGCCGCCCCATCTGGCGCGTGATCTCTTCGGCGATCGCCGCCGAGTGGCCTTCGAAGTACTGGACGAACTTCTCGACCATCGCCGCGCGCTCGACGATCGGCGTCGAGCGCCAGCCGCGTTCGGCGGCGCGCGCGTTGGCGAGCGCGGCGTCGACGTCGGCCTGGGTTGCGAGAGGACGTTCGATGTAGGTCCGCCCGTCGCCGGGCGAGATGGTCTTGAGCTTGGTCATGCTCAGATGATCTCGAAATATCGCGCGAGTTGCCAGTCGCTGATGTGCTTGCGGCTCTCGCGCTCTTCCCATTCGCGGGTGGCGGCGTAATGTTCGACGAAATTGTCACCGAAAAGTTGGCGCGCGGCCTTCGAACCTTTCAGGCGCTGCGCCGACTCCCACAACGTCGACGGCAGTGACAGTTTCGCCGGATGCTTCTGGTCGTAGGCGTTGCCCTGAATCGGCTCGCCGAGCTTCAGCTTGTTCTCGATGCCCCAGAGGCCCGAGCCGATCGCGACCGCGAGCGCCAGATACGGGTTCTGGTCGGCGGCGGCGATCCGGTATTCGACGCGCTGCGATTTCTCCGAGCCCGGAATCACGCGGAGCGCCGTGGTGCGGTTCTCGACGATCCGGGCCGACGGGATCCTGGGCGCCGTCGAC
>CAZZLX010000734.1:0-2142 GCA_964655235.1 uncultured Rhizobium sp. | reverse complement strand
CGGCGCCTGCCACTCGAAGTTCCGCGCGCCGTTGCAGTGATTTGAAGGCGCGGGCTCGACGGGCCCGCGTCGGTGTTGCCATGCGCCCCCGCTTTCGACGATGGTCGGAGGCGGGGGCGTTGCTTTTCGGGGGATCCCTATCGATGCGTGATCGCATGCGGGTGCTGGCCTTAGGCCTGATCGCGCTCCTGGCCGGCGGGCCGCTCGCCGCGCAGGACCAGGTCAAGAAGGGCGAGTACGTCTTCCACGCCGCCGGCTGCGCCGGCTGCCATACCGACGTCGCGACCAAAGGGCCGCTGCTCGCCGGCGGCCGCGCGCTGAAGACGCCGTTCGGCACCTTCTACAGCCCCAACATCACCAAGGATCCGACCCACGGCATCGGCAGCTGGAGCGACGCCGACTTCGTGCGCGCGGTTAAGGGCGGCGTCGACAAGCAGGGACGCCACCTGTTCCCGGCCTTTCCGTTTCCTTCATACGCCGGCATGACCGACGACGACGCCAAGGCGATCAAGGCCTATATCTTCAGCCTTCCGGCGGTCGACAGGCCGAACAAGCCGCACGACGTGTCGGCGCCGTTCAGCTGGCGTATCGCCGCCTGGGGCTGGCAGCTCCTGTTCTTCAATGGGCCCGCGTCGCCGCCGCCGCCTGCCGGTGCGTCCGACGAGGTGAAGCGCGGGCACTATCTCGCGACCGCGCTCGGCCATTGCGGCGAGTGCCATACGCCTCGCAACCAGCTGGGCGTGCTCGATCTCTCGAAGCACCTCGGCGGCAACCCGGCGGGCCCCGGCGGGCGCATCCCGAACATCACGCCGGACAAGAGCGGCATCGACAAGTATTCGGTCGACGACCTGTTGACGATCCTCGAGTCGGGCATGACGCCGGACGGCGACGTGGTCGGCGGCGAGATGACCGAGGTCGTCAACGAGACAACCAGCAAGCTGACGGCGGAGGATCGGAAGGCGCTCGCCGCCTACCTGAAGGCGATCCCCGCCGTCTTCATGGAACCGCGGAAAAAGTAGAGCCTTAGTCACCCATGGCGAAGATCCGTTCGCTCTGCGTCTATTGCGGCGCCTCGGCGCGCGTCGCCCAGGTCCATCGCGACGCTGCGGCCGAGCTCGGCCGCCAGCTCGCCAAGGCCGGTATCCGGCTTGTCTTCGGCGGCGGCCGCGTCGGGCTCATGGGCGTGATCGCCGACGCGACGCTCCAGGCCGGCGGCGAGGTGGTCGGCATCATCCCCGACCATCTGGTCCGCCTCGAGGTCGGGCACGCCAATGCGACCGAGCTGATCGTCGTCCGCACGATGCACGAGCGGAAGCAGAAGATGGCCGACCTTGCCGACGGCTTCGCCGTGCTGCCCGGCGGCCTCGGCACGCTGGACGAGACCTTCGAGATCATCACCTGGAAGCAGCTGCGCCTGCATGACAAGCCGATCGTGCTGGTCGACATCGCGAACTACTGGAAGCCGTTCGCCGGCATGGTCGAGCACATGATCAAGGAAGGCTTCGTGCAGCCGGCGCACCGCCGCCTGTTCGGCGTCGTCGACAAGGTCGAGGACGTGATCCCGGCGCTGGAGGCGATGCCGGCGCCGGCGTTCAGCCCGGACGTGAAGTGGGCCTGATCGCGATGCCGCACGTCTGAGAGGACCAGGAAAATCCAAGTAATGGCGGCGGGCACCGAATAGAAGCCCAAGTGCTCGCCGCGGCATCGGGCACTTCAGCCGTGCGCCGGTCGCGGGCTGCCGTTCCGAACTGATGCGGGCCGCGACTATATGGCCGCCGCATCCGGGGTGCCTTGTCCTTGCCTTCCTAGGGCCGGCTGATATGTTTCCGGCCCTTCCTCCAACAGTTCCCCGGTGCCAACGCCATGGCCAAGATCAAGGTCAAGAACCCGGTCGTCGAGCTCGACGGCGACGAGATGACGCGGATCATCTGGAAGTTCATCAAGGACAAGCTGATCCTTCCGTACCTCGACATCGACCTCAAGTATTACGACCTTGGCGTCGAATACCGGGACAAGACCGAGGATCAGGTCACCGTCGACTCCGCCAAGGCGATCCAGAAGTACGGCGTCGGCGTGAAGTGCGCGACCATCACGCCGGACGAGGCGCGGGTCGAGGAGTTCAAGCTGAAGAAGATGTGGAAG
>CAZZLX010000733.1:0-2149 GCA_964655235.1 uncultured Rhizobium sp. | reverse complement strand
GGACCTCAATGCCCCCTGAGGTTCCGCTGGAGGCGAGCGGCCCGCTCGCCGAGCCGGCCCGGCAATCTGACCGGATCGCGCTCGGCGAGCTGGCCGCAGCACTCGACCGCCTTCCCGACGACCAGCGCCAGGTGCTGCTTCTCGTCGGCCTCGAGGGCATGAGCTACAAGGATGCCGCCGACGTTCTCGGCGTGCCGATCGGCACGGTGATGTCCAGGCTTGCACGCGGCCGGGAGCGGCTGCGCCAGACGATGGCCGGCGAATCCATGCCTCCGCTCCGGAGGATCAAGTGACGACGCCGCAGCGCCCGACCGAAGCTGAACTCAACGCCTATCTTGACGGCGAGCTCGGGCCCGAAGCGACGGCCGCGGTCGAGCGCCATCTTGCGCTCGAGGGCGAGGATGCACGGCGCATCGCCGACTATCGGGCGATCGGGGAAGCCCTGCATGCACTCTACGATCCGGTGCTCGCCGAGCCGGTGCCGGTCCGCCTCAGCCAAGCAACCGAGCGCCAGCGCTCGGCGACGCTTGCCTGGACGATGCGCATCGCGGCCGCGATCCTGGTGCTCTTCGTCGGCGGCGCCGGTGGCTGGATGCTGAGCCGCGCCGTGTCCGCCAACGAGGCGACGCAGCTCGCCTTCACCCGCAATGCCATCGACGCGCACCGTCTCTACACGGTCGAGGTCCGCCACCCTGTCGAGGTCGTGGCCGAGGAAGAGGCGCATATGTCCACCTGGCTGTCGCGGCGCCTCGGCAAGGACCTCCGGCCGCCGGCGCTCGGCAATGCCGGCTTCAAGCTGGTCGGCGGTCGCCTGCTTCCGGCGGAGGGCAAACCCGCCGCGCAGTTCATGTACGAGAACACCGGCGGCCAGCGCCTCACCCTGTTCTTCGCGGTCGCGGCCGGCGGCGGTGACTCCTCGTATCGCTACGTCCAGGACGGCAGCACGCTGTCGCTCTTCTGGTACATCGACGGATTCGCCTGTGCCCTCACCGGCGAGTTCGAGCAGAAGGACCTGATGGCCTTCGCCCGGGAAATCTATCGCGGCCGTCCGAACGCCGGAGCGGCAGGTACCAGCGGCAGCCCGTACGATTCCTGGTAGGCGGCTCGGCATTCCGCGTCGGGACCGCACCTCTTCCCCTGAAGGCCGGCGCTTGCCATTCTGAGAGCCCGCCGACGCCCTTCCGGGAGAGATCTCTTGCTCAGCTGCTTTGCTCCGCGTGCCGGAGCCGACACCGTTCCGATCGTGCCCGTGACGCGCGACGGCTTCTCCAAATGGTCGAAGAGTCTCTCCGCTGCGAGCCGCACTTGGCTCGAGCAGAGCGGCTTCACGGGCGAGCCTGGTACCCATGCGCTGATGCCCGACGAGAAGGGGCGGCTCTCCCGCGTCGCGGTCGGCGTCGATCAGCCGGGCCATGTCTTCGCGCTCGGCGGCCTGCCGATGACACTGCCGGCCCGCACCTACCGGCTCGATGCCGATCTCGACGACGGTGCCGCGACGCGCGTCGCCATCGGCTGGGCTATGGGGGCCTATGTCTTCACGCGCTACAAGAAGGCGAAGCGGGATGCCGCGAAGCTGGTGTGGCCGGATGGCGCCGATCGCGACCATGTCGAAGCCCAGGCGCGCGCCATCTACATGGCACGCGACCTGATCAACACGCCGGCCGAGGACATGGGCCCGAGCCATCTCGCCGAGGCGGCGAGGGCGATGGCGAAGCGCCACAAGGCCAGGACAGAGGTCATCGTCGGCGACGCGCTGCTCAAGCGGAACTACCCCTCGATCCATACCGTGGGCCGCGCGGCGGCGAACCAGCCGCGGCTGATCGACATCGTCTGGGGCTCGCCGCGCAATCCGAAGGTGACGCTGGTCGGCAAAGGCGTGTGCTTCGATTCCGGCGGCCTCGACATCAAGCCGTCCGGCTCGATGCTGATGATGAAGAAGGACATGGGCGGCTCGGCCGCGGTCCTGGCGCTCGCAGACATGGTCATGGCCGCGAAACTCAAGGTCCGGCTGCGCGTCATGGTGCCGGCCGTCGAGAACGCGATCGCCGGAAACGCCTTCCGCCCGCTCGACGTGATCACCACCCGCAAGGGGCTCACGGTCGAGATCGGCAATACGGACGCCGAAGGGCGGCTCATCCTCGCCGACGCG
>CAZZLX010000732.1:0-2157 GCA_964655235.1 uncultured Rhizobium sp. | reverse complement strand
AGTGCATCTACTGCGGCTTCTGCCAGGAAGCCTGTCCGGTCGATGCGATCGTCGAGGGGCCGAACTTCGAGTTCGCCGCCGAGACCCGCGAGGAGCTCTTCTACAACAAGGAGAAGCTGCTCGAGAACGGCGACCGGTGGGAGTCGGAGATCCAGGCCAACCTCGTCGCCGACGCGCCGTACCGGTGACCTGAACCATGGTGATCCAGGCGCTCTCCTTCTATCTCTTCGCGCTGGTGGCGGGGGCCTCCGGCGTGATGGTGATCTCCGCCAGGAACCCGGTCCATTCGGTCCTGTTCCTGATCCTCGCGTTCTTCAACGCCGCCGGCCTCTTCGTCCTGATGGGGGCGGAGTTCCTGGCGATGATCCTGGTCATCGTCTATGTCGGCGCGGTCGCGGTGCTGTTCCTCTTCGTCGTGATGATGCTCGACATCAACTTCGCGCGCATGCGCCAGGGGCTGCTGCGCTACCTGCCGGTCGGCGCCGCGGTCGGCCTCATCCTGCTGGCCGAGCTGGTGCTGATCTTCGGCTCGTGGATCGGCGCCCCCGACGGTGCCCAGACCCGGCCGATGCCGCCGATCTCCGAGATAAGCAACACCGAGGCGCTGGGCCGCATCCTCTATACCGACTACGTCTACCTGTTCCAGGCCTCGGGCATGGTGCTGCTGGTGGCGATGGTGGGCGCGATCGTGCTGACGCTGCGCCAGCGCGGCGGCGTCCGCCGCCAGACCATCGGCGCGCAGGTCGCGCGCACGAAGGCTGAGTCGGTCGAGGTCGTGAAGGTCCGGACGGGGAGCGGCGTCTGATGTTCGTGATCACGCTCGGCCACTACCTGACCGTCGCCGCGATCCTGTTCACGCTCGGCGTGTTCGGCATCTTCCTCAACCGCAAGAACGTCATCATCATCCTGATGTCGGTCGAGCTCATGCTGCTCGCCGTCAACATCAACCTGGTGGCGTTCTCAGCGCACATGGGCGACCTGGTCGGCCAGGTCTTCGCCATGTTCGTGCTGACCGTCGCCGCCGCCGAGGCGGCGATCGGCCTTGCGATCCTCGTCGTGTACTTCCGCAACCGCGGCTCGATCGCGGTCGAAGACATCAACCTGATGAAGGGCTGACGGACGTGCTGCACGCCGCTCCTGTCTTCCTGCCTCTCCTCGGCGCGATCATCGCCGGCCTGTTCGGCCGGCTGATCGGCGACCGCGGGTCGCAGCTCGTCACTGTCGGCTGCATGGCGCTGGCCGCCGTTACCGGCGCCTACGTCTTCTACGACGTCTCCCTGATGGGCCACACTCGAACCATCGAGATCGCCTCCTGGATCGTCTCCGGTTCCTTCGACGTGACCTGGTCGGTCAGGCTCGATGCGCTGTCGGCAACGATGATCGGCATGATCTCGCTGGTCTCGTGCATGATCCACATCTACTCCTGCGGCTACATGGCCCATGACGACTCGATCCCGAGGTTCATGGCCTATCTGAGCCTGTTCACCTTCTTTATGCTGATGCTGGTGTCGGCCGACAACTTCGTTCAGCTGTTCTTCGGCTGGGAAGGCGTCGGCCTGGCCTCGTATCTGCTGATCGGCTTCTGGTACCAGCGCCCCTCGGCCAACGCCGCGGCGATGAAAGCCTTCATCGTCAACCGCGTCGGCGACTTCGGCTTCGCGCTCGGCATCTTCGGCGTGTTCATGGTCTTCGACTCGGTCGGCTTCGACGCGGTCTTCGCCGCGACCCCGGGCAAGGTCGGCTCGACCATCAACTTCCTCGGCTGGAACCTCGACACGCTGACGACGATCTGCCTGCTGCTGTTCGTCGGCGCGATGGGCAAGTCGGCGCAGCTGGGCCTGCACACCTGGCTGCCCGACGCGATGGAAGGCCCGACCCCGGTCTCGGCGCTGATCCATGCCGCGACCATGGTCACCGCCGGCGTCTTCATGGTCTGCCGGCTCTCGCCGATGTTCGAGTACGCGCCGACCGCGCTCGCGGTCGTCACCGTCGTCGGCGCCTCGACCGCGATCTTCGCCGCGACCGTGGGCCTGACCCAGTACGACATCAAGCGGGTGATCGCATATTCGACCTGCAGCCAGCTGGGCTACATGTTCTTCGCCGCCGGCGTCTCGGCCTATTCGGCGGCGATGTTCCACCTGATCACGCACGCCTTCT
>CAZZLX010000731.1:0-2161 GCA_964655235.1 uncultured Rhizobium sp. | reverse complement strand
GACAACGGCGAGAGGCTGGTGCCGATGTCGGCCGAGCCCGAGAACGCAATTGCGACCGGCACGCTGCGCTCGCCGTGGATCCGCGCCGGCGCACTGGCGCGGCTCCGGCTCGCGGCGGCGCATATCCGCCGTCAGGACCCGCGACACACCCTGGTCGTCTACGACGCCCATCGCCTGCTGTCGGTGCAGAAGATGGCCTTCGAGAAGTATACGAAGATCTTCGGCGAGAAGCATCCGCACCTGAAAGGCGACGAGCTTTCGGAATACGTCCATCAGCACGTCGCCGTGCCTTCCGTCGCCGGGCATCCGACCGGCGGCGCGGTCGACGTCTCGATCCTGGAGGACGGCACCCCGATCGACATGGGGGGCAAGTATGCCGACTTCGAGACGCCAGCCTATGTCGCCTTCGCCGACGGCCTCACCGAGGCGCAGCGCCGGAACCGCGCGCGCCTGCGCGAGGCGATGGTCTCGGCCGGCTTCGCCCCGTTCAACGGCGAGTGGTGGCACTTTTCCTACGGCGATCCGGAATGGGCCGCGCTGTGGGGCGAACCGGCGGCGATCTATCGGCAGCTCGAAGGCCCCGAAACGGCGGCCGACGCGTAGCGTCGTACCGCGCGGTACTGTGCTCCCGGATGCCACGTTGCCGCGCGCGGACATCGCGATGATTTTCCAGGAACTGGTTGCCTGAGTCGATGGTTCGTTGGGGCGAAGGGATCCCAAACCGACGAGGAGCACCATGAAACTCAGAACTTCCGTCCTGGCCGCCGCCGCGACGCTCGCGATGGCGTCGCCCGCTTTCGCCATCAGCGGCACCGCGAATGCCGACCTGCCGCTGAGGTCCGGCCCCGGCCCGATGCACAACATCATCGGAACCGTCGACCGCAACACGATCGTCGAGGTCGAGGGCTGCGTCGAGACCGGCACCTGGTGCCAGGTCAACGCCAACGGCCATCGCGGCTGGGTGTGGGGCGCCAACGTCACCGCCCAGCAGGGCGGCCAGACCGTGGTCGTGACCCAGCAGCGCCAGGCGCTGCAGGTTCCGGTCGTGACCTATCAGGAACAGCGCGCCCAGGTTCCGGCCGCGGGCGCGGGCACCGGCGCGATCGCCGGCGCGCTGCTCGGCGGACCGATCGGCGCGGTGATCGGCGGCATCGCCGGCCTGACCGCGGGCGCCGTCGTCGATCCGCCGGGCGAGGTGAAGACCTATGTCACCACCAACAAGGTGGACCCGGTCTACCTCGAAGGCGAAGTCGTCGTCGGCTCGGCGCTGCCGACCAACGTCAAGGTCTACGAGATACCGAACTACCCGAACAAGTACGCCTACGTGAACGGGCGCACGGTCCTGGTTGAGCCGGGCACCAACAAGATCGTCTACGTCTATCGCTGACCGCGATCGATGACTGGAACGGCCGCCGGATCGCTTCCGGCGGCCGTTTCCTTTCTACCAGAGGCGATCCGTCGCGATCGCTGCCCCTTCGGCCAGCGACTTGAGCTTGGCATAGACGACGTCCGGGTCGACGCGGCCGACGCCGGCGAAGGTCGAGAAGCCGCAGTCGGTCCCCGCCAGCACGCGCTCGCGCCCGACCAGCTCGGCGAAACGGCAGATCCGTTCGGCCACCAGCTTCGGATGCTCGATGTAGTTGGTGCACGAGTCGAGAAGACCCGGCATCAGCACCTTGTCATCGGGCAGCCGGTGCTCCTTGAATACGGCCCATTCATGTGCGTGGCGCGGATTGGCCGCCTCGAACGAGATCGCCTGCGCCCGCGCCCTCAGCACCGTCGGCAGGATGCGCTCGAGATGGATGTCGCAGTGGTGCGGCCCCTCGTAGTTACCCCAGCAGACGTGCAGACGCACCGACGAGGGCGGCACGTTGCGGAGCGCGTGGTTGAGCGCCGCGACATGCGCCTCGGCGCGCTTCAGGAAGACCGCCTCGCTTTCGTCCTTGAACATCATGTGGCGGCCGACGGCGAGATCGGGCGAGTCGATCTGCAGCACGAGCCCGGCCTTGTGGATCTCCTCGTACTCGACCTGCATCGCATCGGCCAGCGCCGCCAGATCCGACATCGGGTTCCCATCGACGCCATGGATCCACGAGGCCCCCAGGTCCAGCGGCAGGTCCGGCCAGGCAGCGCTGGTCCACGTCCGCCCGCCCGCGCGATC
>CAZZLX010000730.1:0-2171 GCA_964655235.1 uncultured Rhizobium sp. | reverse complement strand
GGGTGACCTTGCCGCCGCTGATGCCGCCCTCGGCGTTCCCCTTCTTGAAGTAGGCATCGATGGTCTTGCCGATCAGGCCGTAGGCCGAGGCCGGGCCGCTGTACGGGTTGATGTGGCCGACCTTGATCTCGGTGTCGCTGGCACCCGGATCGTATTTCTTCTGCGCGAGCGTGGGCGAGGAGACGAGCGCGACGCCGGCCAAGGCCGCCGCTACCGCCAGCAGAGTTCGCCTCGTAGTCATGGTTTCCTCCTTGGTTATCGGTTCGACGACGTCAGGCGGGAAAGACGACCCGCCACCAGACGAACGAAGCCCGCCGCCCCGGTCGGCATCACGTAGATGACCAGGATCAGGATGACTCCGTAGACCGCCCAGGCCAGGCCCTTGGAGACCTGCTCGGCGAGATTGGGGATGAACATGATGAACAGGCCGCCGATCACCGCGCCCGGGATCCAGCCGACGCCACCGATCACCAGGCCGACCAGGAAGCTGACGGCGAGGAAGAAGGTGAAGCTGTCGGGAGCGACGAACTGCACGACGATGGCGCCGAGCGAGCCGGCGATTCCGGTGTAGAGGGCGCTGACCCCGAACGCCATCGACTTGTAGAATGCGGTGTCGATGCCCATCGCCTTGGCCGCGAGCGGGTTGTCGCGGATCGCCTTGAGAGCGCGGCCGGTGCGGCTCTGCACGAGCTTCGTCGCGCCGAGGAACATCAGGACCAGCACGAACAGCGTGAAGTAGTAGAGCCACTTGTCCTGGCTCAGAGGCAGGCCGAACGGCGCATCGGGCTTGTTGATGACGATGCCCTGCACGCCCCCGGTCCAGTGTTCGAGGATCGACAGCTTGAGCAGCTGCGGCGTCGCGACCGCGAGCGCGAAGGTCGCGAGCGCCAGGTAGAGATTCTCGAGCCTGAGCGCGGGAAGGCCGAAGAGGAATCCCACGACCAGGCAGATAACCCCCGCGACTGGAAGCGTCAGGAAGTAGGGCACGCCGAAGCGGTCCATCAGGATCGCGGTCGTATAGGCACCGATCGCATAGAACGCGCTGTGGCCCAGCGAGAACTGGCCGTTGAAGCCGGTCAGCAGGTTGAGGCCGAGGATCGCGATGGCATAGACCATCACCAGCGTCAGCTGGAACACCGTGAAGTTCCTGAGAAACAGCGGCGACACGAGCGCGATCAACAGGATCGCGATCGTCAGCAGGCGCTGCCAGACCGGCACGGTGAGGCCGCCGATGCGGCGGGGCTCCGAAGCGGCGATCCCGGCGGTGTCTTCGCGGACTGTCATGGCGCTAGACCCGGCTCACGGTGGCGCGGCCGAAGAGGCCGGTGGGCTTGACCACGAGGACGGCGACGATCAGGACCAGCGCGATGGTGAGCTTCAGCTCCTTGCCGACGACCGGCACGAAGGTTCCTGCCAGGTTCTCGACGATGCCGACGGCGAAGCCGCCGAGCACCGCGCCGACCGGGCTGGTGAGACCTCCGACGACCGCGCCCGCGAGCCCGTAGAGCAAGATGCCCAGCATCATGTTGGGCTCGAGAAAGACGATCGGGGCGATCATCATGCCGGCGACGGCACCGATCGAGGCCGCCAGGCCCCAGCCCAGCGCCACCATCCAGCCGACGCGGATGCCGACGAGCCGGGCCGAGTCAGGGTTGGCCGCGGCCGCCCGCATCGCGAGGCCGAGGCGCGTGTGGCGGAAGAGCCCGTAGAGCAGCACCAGCAGCACGATCGTGATCCCGATCATGCCGAGGTCATGGGCGCCGATCAGGCGGTTGCCGAACAGGGGCTCGGAGGGGAACGGGCTCGGGAAGCTCTTGATCGTGTATTCCCAGGTGAACCCGGCGACGCTGTTCAGGATCGAGAACATCGCGATGAAGACGACGATATGGCTGAGCACGGGCGCGTTCCGGATCGGCTTGAACAAAGCGCGCTCGATGACGACGCCGCCGGCGAACGAGATCGCGATGGTCAGGATGAAGGCGATCCAGTAGGGCACGCCCCACTGCATCAGCTGCCAGGCGATGTATGTGGAGAACATCGCCATCTCGCCCTGGGCGAAATTGAAGTGGTCGATCGACTGGTAGATCATGACCACGGCGAGCGCCATGCAGGCATAGATGCCGCCGGTGGCGATCCCCGCCAGGAGCTGGTGCAGAAAGAGCTCCATTCCT
>CAZZLX010000729.1:0-2179 GCA_964655235.1 uncultured Rhizobium sp. | reverse complement strand
GCAGGCCGGCGACCTCGCGCCCCGACAGCGAAGCCGCTGCCGCGACCGGATCCCTCAGGTCGAGCTCGCCGCCGCCGAGGATCAACACCGTCGCGAGCACGAGAGCTCCGTCGCCGACGGCGAAGGTCATCGCCGTCCTCCTCGCTCCCTTGCGGGCCTCTGCGAGGTCGCTGCGGTGGAGCAGCATCAGGCAGAGAAGCGCTCCGGCGATGCACCATGCGACGGTCAGCAGTGACAGCGTGATCGCGGAAGCCGCCACCAGCGTCGCCGATGCCATCAAGCCACAGAGCACGTGGAACCGCGTCGCCTTCGGGTCCCCGAGCAGCTGGCGCGAGGCGAACCCCTGGGCGGTGACGAGGACGGTGGCGACGAGGAGGAACAGGATCGAGGCGACGCGATCGACCTCGATGCCGATCGTCGGCTGACCGCCGGCCGACTCGCTCACGAGGCGTGCCGGGCCTGCGCTGATGTTGCCGACCACCAGGGCGACCATCGGGCCGGGGATCACAGCCACCACGATGCAGGCGGCGACATAGGCGAAATAGATTTCGAGCGACATGAACGCAGCATACAAGGTTTCCCCGCTCGCGGGAAAAACCTCAGTCGCCGACGGCGACGCCCTCGCGTCTTGGATCGGCGCCGCCGACGAGCTGCACCTTGTCGCCGCGCCGCACCACGGAAATCCCGTGCAGGCCCGAGGTCATGGGCACGATCTCGACCTCGTGACCGAGCTTCTGCAGGTCGTCGACGAGACCGGCAAGGCCCGTGCCCTCTTCGATCTGCGTCTTGCCGTTGAGGTTAGCGTGGTGCGGCAGGTCGAAGGCGCGCTGCAAGTCGAGCCGCCAGTCGATGGTGCCGACCAGCGCCTGCACCACGTAGGGAATGATGCGCGCCCCGCCGGGCGAACCCAGGGTCATCACCAGCCGGCGCTCACGGTCGAGCACGATGGTCGGCGACATCGAGCTGCGTGGCCGCTTGCCCGGTTCGACTCGGTTGATCGCCAGGTTCCCGGCCTCGTCGCTGGGCTTCAAGGCGAAATCCGTCATTTGGTTGTTGAGCAGGAAACCACGCACGAAAAGACGGGCGCCAAAGACGTTCTCGATCGAGCTGGTGAGCGCCACGGCATTGCCGGCGGCATCAACCGCGCTCATATGCGAGGTCGCGGGAATCTCGCGCGTGGTGTCGAGGGCGGGCACGTTGAGCAGCTGCTGGGTCCATGGCCTGCCGGGCTCTGCCTTGCCCATCGACTTCCAGGGCTGGATCAGCTCGGCGCGTTTCTCGATGTAACCGTGGCTGGTGAGGGCGCGCACCGGCACCGACATCATGTCGGCATCGGCGATGTAGCGGTTGCGGTCGGCGAAAGCGAGACGCTCGGCCTCCGAGATCAGATGCACCGCCTCGAGCGAGCCGGGCGTGTAGCCGCGCAGCGCGAAGCGCTCAAGCATGAGCAGTGTCTGGGCCACGGTGATGCCGCCCGACGAGGGCGGGCCCATGCCGCAGACCCGCAGGCCGCGATAGACGACGCAGACCGGCTCGCGCTTGATCGCGCGATAGAGAGCGAGATCGGCGAGACTGAGCTTGCCGACCCGACGCTGGGCTTTTGCCGGATCGCCCTGCTGCGCCGGGTCGCTGACGGCGGCGACGACATCGCGAGCGATGGCGCCGCGGTAGAAGGCATCGGAGCCACCATTGGCGATCAGGCGGAAGGTCTCGAACAGCGACGGGTTGTAGATCCAGGTGCCGGCGGCGTAGGGCTTGCCGTCCTTGTCGTAGAAATGCTGGCGCGCCCCCGGCATCTCCTTCAGCTGCGGTGTCTCGACGATCAATGCGTGAAGCCGCGGGCTCAGGGCGAACCCGCCTTCGGCCAGTCGCATCGCCGGCTCGAACAGCCGGTGCCAGGGCAGGCGCCCGTATTCGCGGTGCGCCATCTCCAGCATGCGTACAGCACCCGGCGTGCCGACGGCGTGGCCGCCGACCGAAGCCTCGGCGAAGGGGATGGGCTGGCCACCGGGCCCAAGGAACATCTCCGGTGTGGCGCCGGCCGGCGCGGTTTCGCGCCCGTCAAAGGTGACGGTGGTCTTGCGCGAGGCGTCGTAGTGTACGAGGAAGGCGCCGCCGCCGATGCCCGAGGATTGCGGCTCGACCAGGGTCAGCACCATCTGCATGGCGATGGCGGCGT
>CAZZLX010000728.1:0-2179 GCA_964655235.1 uncultured Rhizobium sp. | reverse complement strand
TCGCTGATCGAGGTCATGGACATGCGCGAGGCTCAGCGGAGCTACGAAGCGAACGTGACCATGATCGAGGGCAGCCGCAGCTTGATCCAGCGCACGATCGACCTGCTGCGCGGCTAGGCGAAGAGGAGATCTGACCCATGGCACTCGACCTCAAGGGCTTCAATCCGCTCCAGGCGCTCAAGGGCGCCGCCCAGACGATGGCGCCGACCTCGGTCGCGTCGGCCGGACCCGTCGCCGGCGGCAAGGATTTCCTCTCGCTCGTGAAGGATGCGGCCACCGACGCGATCAAGACCGGCCAGAAGGCGGAGTCGCTCGGCATCGCCGGCGTCGCCGGACAGGCCGACCTGATGGACGTGGTGCAGGCCGTCGGCAACGCCGAGGTGACGCTGCAGACCGTCGTCGCCGTCCGCGACAAGATGGTCAACGCCTATCAGGAGCTGATGCGGATGCCGATCTGACGGCATCGCCGTCGGTCTAGCCGCGCTTCTTCCGGTACTCGCTGTCGAGCACGGCGTAGAGGTGGGAGGACCACCAGCGTTCGCGCGCGCGGAAGTGCTCACGCAGCGTTCCTTCCTGGCGCATGCCGAGCTTCTCCATCACGCGCCTGGAGGCGAGGTTCTCGGTGCTGCACATCGCGAAGACGCGATGAAGCCGGAGCCGGCCGAAGCCGATGTCGAGCAGTGCGCGGCCGATCTCGGTGGCGTAGCCCTTCCCTTCCAGATCCTCGGCGACGGCCCAGCCGATCTCGGCCTGGCGGTGGCGGAGCGCCGGGGTCAGCTTGAGGATCGCCTCGCCCATCAGCCGGCCGCTCTTCCGCTCGACGACGCCGAGGAGCCAGCGGAGCCGGCGGTGGTCGATCTGGTCGCGCAGGACCGCGTGGAGCTCTTCCTCGACCGCCGCCCGGGTCTGTCGCGGCATCGGCAGGTATCGGCGATAGGCGGGATGGCGCCGCCATTTATGCAGCGCGTCGAGGTCCTCCTCGGTGAGCTCGCGGACCAGGAGCCGCGCCGTCTCCACCGGCAGGCGGAGCTTCGGCGCGGTCATCGGCGTCAGGCGGCGAGGCGGGCGGCCTGGCCCAGCGCCTGGTCGAGATCGCGGATGATGTCCTCGATGCTCTCGAGCCCGATCGAGAGCCGCAGCACTTCCGGTCCGGCGCCGGCCGCGACCTGCTGCTCGGGGCTCAGCTGGCGATGCGTGGTCGAGGCCGGATGGATGATCAGCGAGCGCGTGTCGCCGATGTTGGCGAGGTGCGAGAACAGATCCACTGTCTCGACGATCTTCACGCCCGCGTCGTAGCCGCCCTTGACGCCGATGGTGAACACCGAGCCCGCGCCCTTCGGCAGGTACTTGCGTGCGAGCGTGTTGTATTTGTTGCCCTTGAGCCCGGCATAGGAGACCCAGGCGACCTGCGGGTGCTTCTCCAGGTATTCGGCGACGGCCTGGGCGTTCTCGATGTGGCGCTGCATGCGGAGCGCCAGCGTCTCGCAGCCCATGATCGTGAGGTATGCGTTCATCGGCGCCATGGTCGGCCCGAGATCGCGCAGACCCACGGCGTGGCCGTAGATCGTGTAGGCGAGATCGCCGAAGGTCTCGGTGAAGGTCAGCCCGTGATAGGCCGGTTCCGGCTTCGCCAGCGACGGGAACTTGTCGCCCTGGCTCCAGTCGAATGTGCCGGAGTCGACGACGGCGCCGCCCATCGCGTTGCCGTGGCCGGAGAGGAACTTGGTGGTCGAATGGATCACGAGGTCCGCGCCCCATTCGATCGGCCGGCAGAGATACGGCGTCGCCATCGTGTTGTCGACGATCAGCGGCAGGCCATTGTCGTGCGCGACCTTGGCTAGCGCCTCGATGTCGCTGATGACGCCGCCCGGGTTGGCGAGGCTCTCGCAGAAGACCGCCTTGGTCTTCGGATTGATGGCCTTCTTCACGTTCTCGATGTCGTCGGTGTCGACCAGCACGCCCTTCCAGCCGAATTTCTGGAAGGTGCGGGTGAACTGGGTGATCGAGCCGCCATAGAGCCGGCGCGAGGAGACGAACTCGTCACCGGGGGCGAGAAGGGGGAAGAGGGCGAGCAGCTGCGCCGAGTGACCCGAGGCAGTGCAGGTGGCGCCGCGGCCGCCTTCGAGCGAAGCGATGCGTTCCTCGAGCACGGCGGTCGTCGGATTTGTCAGTCGGCCGT
>CAZZLX010000727.1:0-2183 GCA_964655235.1 uncultured Rhizobium sp. | reverse complement strand
CCCTGATAAAGGGGCCGCTGAAGGCGAAGGTGGCCTAAGGCCCTTTCCTGCACCGGCGGCGCCAGAGAGCGCGATAGGCGCGCTCGACTTGGCGCGCACGCGTGGCCCCGTCCGTCAGGGGCGCGAGGGCCGAGCGAAGCGACGTCCGCTCGGCCGCCAGGCGCGCACGATCCTCGGCGAGCGCTGCGGCGTTCGCCACGTAGGCGGCGTCGTCGGCGGCGATCCACTCGTCCCGGCCGATGCCGGCCAGGATCGCCGAGGTCCAGCGCTCGGCCATCGAGCGGCCGGCCAGCGTCACCACGGGCACGCCCATCCACAGCGCCTCGAAGCTCGAGGTCGAGCCCGAAAAAGGCCAGGTGTCGAGCACGACGTGAGCGTCCCGATAGAAGGCGAGGTGGCCTGTCGCCGACACCTCGCCGGCGACGAACTCAACCCGTCCGGCGGGCAGCGCCGCGGCGACCTCGGCCTTGAGGCTCGCATCGTCGAAGGCGGTTCGGTAGCGAAGCCTGAGCCTGGCATCGGGCACCGCCGCGAGGACCTTCGACCACAGTGACAGCGTCGCGCGGTTGAGCTTCGCCGGGTTGGCGGCAGCCGCGAAGACTGGCGGCCCGTCGGGGAGATGCGGCGCCGGCGCGTCCGCGATCGGCTGATGGAGGTAGAGATCGGGAAGGCACATGACGCGTTCGCTGAAGCGGCCGCCTTCGTTGCGGAGTACCAGGTGCGGGTCGGCGATCAGCGCATCGATCGCGGCGATGCCGCTGGTTCCACCGTCATGCAGGCTGACCTGGATCGGCGCGCAACGGCGGGCGGCCGCCTCCAGCCGGTTCATGTCGAACGACCCGCCGACGAAGACGGCGATGTCGATGCCGTCCTTCCGCATCGCGCGCGCCAGAGCCTCGTCGTCGAGGCCGATGGTCGAGCGCCAGGGGCCCAGCTTCTTGAACTCCTCGGTCACGGCGTCCGCGCGCGCGACCTCTCCGTAGAGGTATGGCTCGACGTTGGATCGGCCATGCGCCGATATCAGCGGCATCAGGCTGCGGGCGACCGGGTGATCGCGGAAGTCGGACGACAGATAGGCGACGCGCAGGGCTCGGTTCGGTTCGAACGCGCTGCGCCAGCGAGGAACCGGCGCAGAGGCAGGCGCGAGGCGCCGCCGCAGTGCCGCCGCGACCTCGGGATCTATGCCCGGCGCGTAGAGCAGCAGGGCGCGGACCGACTTCCGTGCGGCCTCGCTCGCTTCCGTCGCCAGGCGGCGGCGCGCGAGCATCAGCGCCTCGTCCGGCCGAGCCAGCGCCAGGAGGCCCTGGGACGTATGGCCCAGGGCTGTCGCGGTCGCCGGCTGCAGGGCGAGGATGCGGCGCTGATACCCGAGGCCGCGGTCGAGCCATCCCGCTTCCCGCCAGGCGGTGGCGATGTTGCCGAGCAGCGCCAGGTCCTGCGGCATGCTGCGGAGCGCCGTCTCGAAGCCCGCGATCGCGCCGGCTGCATCGCCCGCCAGCAGGCGGGCTTCGCCGAGGCCGCGCAGGCTTGCCGGCAAGCCCGGCGAGACCGAAAGCGCGCGCCAATGCCAGGTTGCCGCGAGAGCGAGCCCGCCGAGTGCCGCGGAGATCGTGCCGAGGCCGGCAAGGGCCGACGGGATCCGGGGATCGAGCGCGAGCGCCCGTCGGAACGAAGCGGCGGCAGCGCCGACCTCCCTCTCCGCCAGCAGCGCCTCGCCGAGATGGCCATGGACTTCGGCGACCAGCGGGGCCGTCTTGAGCGCGGCCCGGAACCGCGCTGCCGCTTCCGCCGCGCGGTCGAGCAGCAGCAGGATGCGGCCGAAATTGTTCTGCGCCTCGGCGTAGTCGGGCTTGTGCCGGACGGCGGCCGACAGACGTTCGATCGCGAGCTTCGCGTCGCCTCGCTGGAAGGCGACGAGACCGGCAATATGAAGCCCGGTCGCGTCGCGCGGGCTCTGCTTCAGCACGGTGGCGACGATGTCTTCCGCCTCGTCCAGTCGGCCCGCCTGGAACGCGGCGAAGCCTTGCTCGAGCCGCGGATCTGGCGCGCCCAGCTTCGCCTGGGCCCGCCGCTCGTGGCGGTTCATGCGAGGGACTTGAGCGCGGTTCGAAGGCTGCCGTCTGCCGCCACGAGCGCCTTGTCGGCGGCTTCCGGGGAAAGCCCCTTGATCACCAGCACCGCCG
>CAZZLX010000726.1:0-2188 GCA_964655235.1 uncultured Rhizobium sp. | reverse complement strand
CGGCGATGTCGGGCAGATAGCGCTGCTTCTGCGCGTCGCTGCCGTGCCGGAGCAGGGTCCCCATGATGTACATCTGCGCATGGCAGGCACCGGCGTTGCAGCCTTCCCGATGGATGGTCTCCAGGATCACCGCGCCGGCGCGGAGCGGCAGGCCGGCGCCGCCGAACGCCTCGGGGATCAGCGCGCCCAGATATCCGGACTCGGTCAGCGCGCGGACGAAGGCTTCCGGATAGGCCTGGGCCTGTTCGAGCTCGCGCCAATAGGCCCCCGGATATCCTGAGCAGATCTTCGCCACCTCGGCGCGGATCTCCGGGTAGTCGTCGCCGAGTGCCAGGGTGAGCGGCGATGTGTCGCTCAAGTCGGGGCTCCTTCAGCCGCGGGGGCGCCATGCTATAACCCGGCCCTCCGCAAGCGTCGAGGACGAGTCCGTGGCCGCCACGCTTTCCTATCCCTTCGAGGGCCGCCCCGAGCCGGCGACCGTCAAGGAGGTCGCCCCCGGCATCCTCTGGATCCGCATGCCGCTGCCCTTCGCACTCAACCACATCAACTTGTGGGCGCTCGAGGACGAGAGCGGCTGGACGCTGGTCGATACCGGCATCGCCGACGACACCACGCGCGGCCTCTGGGATCGGCTGTTCGCAGGCCCGCTCGCCGGCCGCAAGGTCGTCCGCCTCGTCTGCACGCATTTCCATCCCGACCATGCCGGCCTCGCCGGCTGGCTGACCGAGCGCTTCGGCGTCGAGCTCTGGATGACCCGCGCCGAGTGGCTGCAGGCCCGTGTGCTGAAGCAGGACTCGGGCCCAGGCATGATCGATCAGCAGGTCGCATTCTACGGGAAGGCCGGCGCGCCGGCCGAGTTTATCGACTTCGTGAGGACGGGCATCGGCGTCTATGCCAAGCGCGTCGGCGAGATCCCGCGTGCCTTCCGGCGCATCCGCGAAGGCGACGAGATCAGGATCGGCGCGCGCACCTGGCGCGTGGTGATCGGCCTCGGCCACGCGCCGGAGCATGCCTGCCTCTATTGCCCGGAAGAGAAGCTGCTGATCGCGGGCGACATGGTTCTGCCGCGCATCTCGCCCAACGTCAGCGTCTGGCCGAACGAGCCGGAGGCGAATCCGCTCGACGATTTTCTCTCCTCGCTCCGCGACATCCGCGCATTGCCGGGCGAGACACTGATCCTGCCGTCGCACAACGAGCCGTTCCGTGGGCTGCATGAGCGCATCGACGAGCTCGGCGAGCATCACGAGGAGCGCCTGGAAAAGCTCTCCTCGCTGCTCGACGGACCGAAGACGACGATGGAGATCGCGCGCGGCCTGTTCACCCGACCGCTCGACCAGCATCAGACCGGGTTCGCGATCGGCGAGACGCTCTCGCACATCAACCTGCTGCGCGCCCGCGGCGGCGCGGTGCGCGAGCTCGGCGGTGACGGCGCCTGGCGCTTTCGGCGGAGCTAGAGCCGGTCGAGGAACTGCCGGAGCCGGTCGCCGAACATCTTCGGCTGCTCCAGGTTCGGCAGATGCGCGGTGTCCGGGATGAGGAACGCCTCTCCCTTCGGCGCCGTCGCAGCGATCTCGGCCGAACGTCGCTGGATGTGCTCGAAGTCCAGATCGCCCCAGATCACCAGCGTCGGCATCGAGAGCTGACCCATGCGCGGCATCGCCGGCGGCGACTTCCGTTCCTCGCCGACTTCATCTTGGGCAAGCGCGATGCCGTTCATGTCCAGGAACAGGTCGCGCACCGGGCCGTTCACCCGGCCTTCGCGGCTCGTCGGGCCGTCGAGCCAGAACCAGGCTTCCAGCGCGTTGATGCGATCGATGTCCTCTTCCTCCTCGGCCTGCTCGATCTCCTCGATGCGGGCGGCGATGGAAGGAGGGTATGACGCCGGGCTTGGGGCGCCGCTGACGGCGGGCGCGACCAGCACGAGGCCGGCGACCCGCTCGGGGTAGGTGAGGGCGAAGTCGATCGAGATGCGACCACCCTGCGAGCAGCCGACCAGGATGACCGGGTCCTTGCCGAGCCGGTCGAGAACCGCCTTCAGGTCGTCGACGTGCGAGAAGCCTTGCGCCGACGCCGAGGTCAGGCCGAACCCCCGGCGGTCGTAGGCGACGACGCGATGCGTCTCGGCGAAGGCGTCCATCTCGGCCTGCCACATGCGGCGATCTGCGACGCCGGCATGCAGGAAGACGAT
>CAZZLX010000725.1:0-2195 GCA_964655235.1 uncultured Rhizobium sp. | reverse complement strand
CTTGGCGAGCGGGCTCTCCTTCGCCTGGTTGTAGGCCCAGGTCACCTGCTTCATCTCGAAGGCGCCGCCGTTGCGGATCGCGCTCGCAAAGGCGTTCGAGAAGCCGCCGGAATCCACGACCATCGCGGCGAGGCCCTTCGGCCCCATCGACGCCAGCGCCATCTGCGTGTGCGCGGCATAGGAGAGGCCCATGGTGCCGATGCGGCCGTCGCACCAGGGCTGCTCGAGGATCCAGGCCACGGCGTCGGCGCCGTCCTCGGCGTCCGAGAGATACTTCACGAACTCGCCCTCGGATCCGTGCCTGCCGCGACAGTCCTGGTAGATCACGATATAGCCGTGCCGGACGAAGGCCGCCGCGACTTCGGCACGCGGCGACGGCGACGAGGCGCCGAGGTTGATCTCGGACCGCGAGACCTGCGACTTGCCGTAGGGCGTGCGCTCGAGGATCACCGGGAAGCGGCCGGACGCCGCCTGGCCGTCGCGGGCAGGGCGGTGAACGTCGGTGGCGAGCTTCACACCGTCGCGCATTGCGACCCGATGGTCGCTTTCGACGATGACGTCGTAGGGCAGGTTCGGGATGTCGGGCATCGGCGCCTCCGGATCTGCGGCGAGGCTAGGCATCCGGGAGCGGCAGGCTCAATCATATGCGATAGTCGCATAGAACTATGCGAGAAATGCCATGAGCCTGAAGCCGTTCGAAGCCTTCCGCGCTGTCGCGGTGACCGGGTCGACGACGGCGGCCGCCCGCAGCCTCGATCTGTCTCAGTCGGCGGTGAGCCGGCTTGTCTCGCAGTTCGAGCGCGACGCCGGCATGGAGCTGTTCCGCCGCGACCGCGGCCGCCTGGTTCCGACCGCGGAGGCACGCCAGCTCTTGGACCCGGTCACCGAGGCGATCGAGAGCGTGCGCCGCGTCGGCCGGCTCACCGACCAGCTGCGACTGGGCGCGGCGGGGCAGGTGCTGATCCGCCTTGCGGCGCCGCACACCGTCGCCGAAGCGCTGCTGCCGCCGGTGCTGAAAGTGTTCCTGGCCGAGGCTCCGGATACGTCGGTCGAGCTGATGGCCGGCACCTACCCGGCGATCGAGCGCATGGTGGCGGCGGGCGAGGTCGATCTCGGCTTCGTCGGCCTGCCGGTCGGCTTTCCCGGGCTCGTGGTGGAGCGACGCATCGCGGTCGCCAACGTCGTCGTCCTTCCCAGGGGCCACCGTCTCGCGCGGCGGCGGTCGATCGGCGCCGAGGACCTCGCCGGCGAGCCGATGGTGATGATCGGCCGCCAGCAGAGCACGCGGCTCCAGGTCGAACGCGTCTTCCGCAAGGCCGGTGCGGTCCCGACGGTCAGGATCGAGACGCACACGGTCGCATCGGCGTGCGCGATGGTGGCCGACGGCCTCGGCCTCACCCTCGTGAACGGACTGATGGTCGAAGGCTACCGGCGGCTGGGGCTCGAGGTGCGCCCGTTCCGGCCGAAGCTCCAGCAGGAATTCGGGCTGGCGTTCGCCGTGGGACGGCCGCGCGTGCGGCTGGCCGAGATCCTGGGACGGCACCTCGGCGACCGGATGGAGGCGCTTTCACGCGGGCGCCGCTGAGCGCCGTCAGGCGACCTTGGGCAGCGGGACGACCCTGAGCCGGTCCTTGGGGAAGGTCACGGTGACGCGGGTCCCGGCGTTCGGCGCGCTGTCGATGTCCAGCGTGCCGCCGTGGAGTTCGGCGAAGCGGCGTGCCAGCGGCAGGCCGAGGCCGGCGCCTTCGTAGCGGCGGCTGAGATGACTTTCGACCTGGCGGAACGGCGTCAGCGCCACCTCGATCTGGCCGGCCGTCATGCCGATGCCGGAGTCCTCGACAATCAGCTGCATCTCTCCCGCGGCGCTGAAGTCCGTCCGGACCCGGATCCGTCCGCCGGCAGGCGTGAACTTGACGGCGTTGGACAGGAGATTGAGCACGATCTGGCGAATCCGCCGCTCCTCGCCGACGAGAGCCGGAAGATCGTCGCCGACCTCCAGGGAGATGTCGATATCGACCTTCCGGGCCAGCTCGCGCACGGTGTCAACGCAGCGGCTCAGCATCTTTCTCACATCGAAGGCGCGGGCGCGGAGCTCCAGGTAGCCGCCTTCGGCCTTCGACAGGTCGAGGATGTCGTTGATGATCTCGAGCAGGTGCTGGCCGCTCGCATGGATGTCCGCTGCGTAGGTCGCATAG
>CAZZLX010000724.1:0-2201 GCA_964655235.1 uncultured Rhizobium sp. | reverse complement strand
GTCGTCATGCGGATCATCGACGGACTGATGGCGATCCCCGGCATCCTGCTCGCCATCGCGATGATGGCGCTGACCAAGGCCTCGGTCGAGAACGTGATCATCGCCATCTCGATCCCGGAGATCCCGCGCGTCGTGCGCCTGGTCCGCGGCGTCGTGCTGCAGATCCGCGAGCAGCCCTACATCGAGGCCGCCCAGTCGATCGGCACGCGCTTCCACCGCATCCTGCTCAAGCACATCCTGCCGAACATCATGGCGCCGCTGATCGTGCAGGCCACGTACATCTGCGCCGCCGCAGTGCTGATCGAGGCCGGCCTGTCGTTCCTCGGCGCTGGCACGCCGCCGAACATCCCGAGCTGGGGCAACATCATGGCGGAGGGCCGGACCTTCTTCCAGATCGCCTTCTGGATCATCCTGTTCCCGGGCTTGTTCCTGTCGGTGACCGTGCTCGCGATCAATCTCCTCGGCGACGGGTTGCGCGATGCGCTCGACCCGCGTCTTGCCCGCCGCATGTGACGACCGCACAAGGAAACCGCCAGTGACGGCAACCCAGACGATGACCCGCCCCGACCAGGATGCGGGCGGTGTCGAGAAGGTCCTCGAAATCGAGGACCTCAAGACACACTTCTTCACCCGCGACGGCGTGGTTCGTGCAGTCGACGGCGTGAGCTACCACGTGCTGAAAGGCGAGACGCTGGGGGTCGTCGGCGAGTCCGGCTGCGGCAAGTCGGTGACCGCGCTATCCGTGCTTCGCCTCATCGCCAAACCCGGACGCATTGTTCAGGGTTCCATCAAGATGTCGGGGCGCGACCTCCTCAAGGTTTCCGAGGACGAGATGCGCTCGATCCGCGGCAACGACGTCTCGATGATCTTCCAGGAGCCGATGACGTCGCTGAATCCCGTGCTGACGCTCGGCCGGCAGATTGCCGAGACGATCATGCTGCACCAGGGGCTCAGCAAGAAGGACGCCTGGGACAAGTCGATCGAGATGCTGAAGCTGGTCCGCATTCCGGAAGCGGAGCGGCGGGTCCACGAGTATCCGTTCCAGATGTCAGGCGGCATGCGCCAGCGCGTGATGATCGCGATGGCGCTTTCCTGTAACCCCAAAGTTCTGCTCGCCGACGAGCCGACGACCGCCCTCGACGTCACCATCCAGGCCCAGATCATCCACCTGATGCTGGAGCTGAAGGAGAAGACGGGCACCGCGATCGTGCTGATCACTCACGACCTCGGCGTCGTTGCCGAAACCTGTCAGCGCGTCGTCGTCATGTACGCCGGCAAGAAGGTCGAGGAAGCGACATCGGAGGAGTTGTTCGAGCATCCGCTTCATCCCTATACGCTCGGGCTGATGAAGTCGGTGCCGCGCCTCGATCGTGCGGCGGGCGACACGCAAGGCCGCCTGATGGAAATCCCGGGCATGGTGCCCTCGCTCAAGAACATGCCGGCCGGTTGCGCCTTCGCGCCTCGGTGCGGCTTTGCGACCGAGCGGTGTCGCGTGGAGGTTCCGCCTTTCGAGATGAAGACCAACGGCCATTACGCTGCGTGCTTCCATTCCGACAAGGTCGCGGAGACCTTCCATGGCTAACGCCGCAGCCCCGAAGAAGGGCAACCTGCTCGAGGTCACCGACCTCAAGAAGCACTTCCCGATCCGCAAGGGCATCCTCTCGCGGGTCCAGGGCTACGTTTATGCCGTGGACGGCGTCAGCTTCACGATTGGGCACGGCGAGACTCTCGGTCTCGTCGGCGAGTCGGGTTGCGGCAAGTCGACGGTCGGCAAGACCATCCTGAAGCTGCTCGAGCCGACCGGCGGCGAGGTCGTCCTCAACGGCACGAAGATCTCGAACCTGAACCAGGCAGAGATGCGGCCTCACCGCCGCGACATGCAGGTCATCTTCCAGGACCCGTACTCCTCCCTCAACCCGCGCATGAGCGCGGGCGATATCGTCGGCGAGCCGATGTTCAACTACGGCATCGCCTTCGGTAAGGAGAAGGAGGAGCGGACCCGCCAGCTCTTCGCCCGCGTCGGCCTTCGCGCCGAGCACATGCTGAAGTATCCGCACGAATTCTCGGGCGGGCAGCGCCAGCGCCTAGGCATCGCCCGCGCGCTCGCGGTCAATCCCAGCCTAATCATCGGCGACGAACCGGTCTCGGCGCTCGACGTGTCGGTGCAGGCGCAGGTGCTGGCGCTGATCGCGGACATGAAG
>CAZZLX010000723.1:0-2207 GCA_964655235.1 uncultured Rhizobium sp. | reverse complement strand
GAACCACGAACTGGTGACCGAGGAAGTGTTCGGCCCGGTGCTGGCGGCTCTTCCGTTCAAGGACGAGGCGGACGCGATCCGTCTCGCCAACGGCACGCCCTACGGGCTCGTAGCCGGCGTCTGGACCCGCGACGGAGGCCGCCAGATGCGGCTTGCCCGCGCGATCAAGACCGGCCAGGTCTTCATCAACAACTACGGCGCCGGCGGCGGCGTCGAGCTGCCGTTCGGCGGCGTGAAGCGCTCGGGCTTCGGCCGCGAAAAGGGCTTCGAGGCCCTCATGGGTTTCACAACGCTCAAGACCATCGCCATCAAGCACGGCTGAAGTAAAAAGGAAGAACCATGCGTCTCAAGGACAAGGTAGCCATCGTCACCGGCGGCGGCTCGGGCTTCGGCGAAGGCATCGTCAAGCGCTACGCCAAGGAAGGCGCCAAGGTCGTCGTCAACGACATCAACCGCCAGGCAGGCGACCGCGTCGTGCGCGAGATCCAGGCGGCCGGCGGCGAGGCGATGTTCATCAAGGCAGACGTGGCCTCGTCGTCCGAGGTCAAGGCGATGATCGACCAGACGGTCGGGCGCTGGGGGCGGCTCGACACCATGGTCAACAACGCCGGCATCACCCACAAGAACCAGTCGATGCTGAACGTGACCGAAGACGAGTTCGACCGCATCTACGCGGTCAACGTGAAGGCGGTCTATCTCTCGGCACTGCACGTGGTGCCGGTCATGGAGAAGCAGGGCGGCGGCTCGATCATCACCACCGCGTCGACGGCAGGGCTTCGCCCGCGGCCGGGGCTGACCGTCTACAACAGCTCCAAGGGCGCGGTCATCACCATGACAAAGTCGATGGCGGTCGAGTTCGCGCCGAAGAACATCCGGGTCAACTGCCTCTGCCCGGTGATCGGCATGACCGGCCTGACCGAGCTGTTCATGGGCCAGCCCGACACGCCGGAGATCCGCCAGAAGTTCCTGGCCTCGATTCCGCTCGGACGCATGTCGACGCCGGAGGACCTGGCCAACGCCGCGCTCTATCTCGCATCCGACGAGGCGAACTTCATCACCGGCGTGGCGCTGGAGGTCGACGGCGGCCGCTGCATCTAGCGGCCCTCGGCGTCAGTCGATCTGGACGACCTTCTGGCCGGTCTTGCGCGCGCGCCACTTGGCGATGCCGATGCCCAGGACAACAAGCCCGAGCACGGTCGGCAGCACGACCTTGAGTCCGTATTCGTGGAGCAGTCCGGCGATCGCCTTGCCGAAGAAGTAGCCGGCCGAGGTGAAGATGACGGCCCAGACCGCGGCGGCGACGATGTTGAGCAGCGTGAAGCGCAGCACCGAGATCCCAGCGGCACCGCAGGCGAAGGGGGCCACGTTGCGCACGCCGTAGACGAAGCGGAAGCCCAGGATGAACCAGTTGTCGTACTTCCTGAGGAAGTCGAAGGCAGGCTGGCAGCGGGCCTCGAGCTTCGGGAAGCGATGCATGAGCGGCCGGCCCCAGCGGCGGCCGATCCAGTAGTAGGTCTGGTCGCCGCAGACCGTGCCGGTGAAGCCCGAAAGCGCCACCAGCCAGAAGTTCAGCAGATTCTCGTGCGCCGCCCAGCCGGCGAAGATCTGGATCGTCTCGCCTTCGATGAAGGTGTTGAGGACGATCGCCAGATAGCCGTACTTGGCGATCAGGCGCTCGATGTCGAGCCCTAGCAGATGGTCGATGAATTCCATCGGGGAGATGTCTTACCACCGCGCCCAAAACAAAGCCGCCCGGGAATTTCCCGGGCGGCTCGTACTCCAGTCCCGCTCCTGGACGGCTATTCGTTCTTATTGCCGAAGAGCTGCAGCAGCATGATGAACAGGTTGATGAAGTCGAGGTAGAGCGTCAGCGCGCCCATGATCGCCTTCTTGCCCATCACGTCCGAGGCGTCGATCTCGTCATAGAGCTCCTTGATCCGCTGGGTGTCGTAGGCGGTCAGGCCGGTGAAGACCAGCACGCCGATCACCGAGATCGCGAACTGCAGCGCGGAGGAGGCCAGGAAGATGTTCACGATCGAGGCCAGCACGATGCCGATCAGGCCCATGAACAGGAACGTGCCGAAGCCCGAGAGATCGCGCTTGGTCGTGTACCCGTAGAGGCTGACGCCGGCGAAGGTGCCCGCGGTGATGAAGAACACGCGCGCGATGCTCTGGCCGGTGAAGACCAGGAAGATCGAGGCGAGCGA
>CAZZLX010000722.1:0-2217 GCA_964655235.1 uncultured Rhizobium sp. | reverse complement strand
AGCCGCCGGTCGCGAGCTGGGGCAACATCCTGACCAACGCCCAGGAGATCATCTGGTCCCAGCCGATGCAGGCGATCTACCCCGGCGTGCTGATCTTCACGACCGTGATCTCGCTCAACTTCGTCGGCGACGGATTGCAGGACGCGTTCGATCCGAGGACCGAAGGGCGATAGGAAGTCAGCGCGAGGGCCCCTTCGGCTTCCATTCCCATTCCGGCGGCATCGGTTTCGGCCGGCGCTTCGGACCGGTCTTCATATCGAACTCGTCTGCAAGCATCAGCGTCAGCATTGCCCCCATGCTGAACTCGCCGACGTTCATCTCGGTGATGTCGATGAGCACGTCCACGGCACGGTCCCTGGCAAAATCAATACTGGCCTGAGCGGCCCTCAGCCGGATCGGGATATGTGCGTGATCCATGAGGCCGACAAGCGCGGCCTGCCCCGCCGGGCCCGCCTCCTTCAGCGCTTGACCCAGTTCGCCCATCTCCCGCTCATGGCGGTCGAACTCCTTAACTCTCCCGTCGCCGACCAACGAGGGATGCGCATATCCGAGCTGCAGGAAGGCGGCAACTAGGCTGTCGACGGACTGCCCGGACCATTTGGACGTCATAGCATCGCTCCTACTTTCCGCAGAACGTAGAGACCAAACCGCCATTGGAACTCGGGATCTCGCATCCGCACCCATTCTCGGACCGTTAGTCCGCCGAGCCCCTTAGGCTTGGACGAATAGAAATCGCTAATCCTGCGGTGCAAGATGACCGGAACGCGAACGATATTCTCGGTCGCATCAACCTTCCAGTCGTCAGAATCGCCGAAGTTCCGCTCACGGATGTGGTGCCATTGATACCCGGCTCCTGCCGGATTCTTCTCTTCAAAGGCTTCATAGGAAGTGTAGTTCTCCACTCGGACCGAAGGCCGCATCTCGGCCAACGTCTTGGGCTCGTCGAAATAGGTAGCGACCTCTGGGAACTCGTACGCAACGAAAACGGCGAGTACGGCGCCGAGACCGCCAGTTCGAATGAGGAATGGCACTGCCGGTCGAAGCCAACGGATCAAATTCCAGACGAGATCCGCACGCGTTTGAGGTTTTTCCTTCGTCGCCGGCGGCAACACGTTCGGCCTTGCGGTCGGCAGGTTGCGGGAGACCTCTTCCTCGGTGAGCGGTGGAAGCTTGTAGCCAGGGTGCGGCTCGAACGGCTTGAACGGATCGAGAGGATCTGTCGGACCGGCGGTGAGGTGGAGAAGGCCGCCGGAATCCCGCGTCGCGCGCGAGACCAATACCTCCACCTCGGCGATGACCTCTCCGGCTCTTTCGAGTTCGTCGTCGGTTACCGCCCGATCGAGATCCCGGCTCGCGTTACCCCTCGCGAAAGAGCCGTCCGTCCACTGCCCGCCGTCCGGATGTCCTCGCGGCACGCGCGGCTGGTCGGGGTCGTACTTGCGCTCGACGCTCGTGGCCGCGAGCCAGGCGTCGATGTCGATGCGGGGGTTGCCGCGGCGGTGCGCTCGGCCCCAGGCGAGGTAACGGAAGCCGGCGTCGCGGAAGCGCGACTTGAATTCGGGCGGCGGAAACGCGACGGCGTCGGCGATCTCAGCGGCGCGGGTACGGTCGCCTTCGGCGAGCGCGTCGGCGGCGAGTTGAAGCAGCGGCGCGCGATCGCCGAGATCGAAGCTGCGTCCATAGACTTCCCGCATCGCCTCTTCGAGGACCGCGAGATCCATCAGCCACGGCACCGGCTTGCCGCGGACGCCGGGGCGAATGCCGCCGACCGGGAATTGCGAGAGGCGGATCAGGTCGCCGTCGATCCAGCAGCGCTCAGGGCCGCTCCGGACAAAGTCCGGGCGGTCGCGCGACACCCCGCGGGTGTGCCCGTGCATCGCCAACTCCGTATCGGGAAAAGAAAAAGGACCCGGCGCCGGCGGGCGCGGGTCCTCTCAGTTAGCCCGGATCCTGTCAAAAACGCGGATTTCCGTCAACTAAATTTGCGTATAAAAATCCTCATCACGGATTGCGACGCGATGCTTCAAGGGCTTAGGCCCTGACGCGGGCGAGGGTATGATCCGCCCGTGACGCGCGCCCTTCTCCTCGCCGCAAGCCTGCTTCTCGCGATCGCCGCGGCATCCCCCGCCGAGGCCCAGATCGGGCCGGCGACGCGGGGTGCCTGATTCCTGGTGCGCAACATGGCGCCGTTCGGCCTCTCGGGCCGGGTCATCATGA
>CAZZLX010000721.1:0-2227 GCA_964655235.1 uncultured Rhizobium sp. | reverse complement strand
GGATCCACCACATGGCATATGTAGCCAGGCGGAAGCCGCGCTCCGGCTCGAAGCGCTTGACCGCCTGCATCATGCCGACGTTGCCTTCACTGATCAGCTCGCCGATCGGAAGGCCGTAGCCGCGATAGCCCATGGCGATTTTCGCGACCAGGCGCAGGTGGCTGGTCACCAGCCGATGGGCAGCCTCGGTGTCGCCATGCTCGCGCCACGCCTTGGCGAGCATGTACTCCTCCTGCGGCTCGAGCATCGGGAACTTGCGGATCTCCTGGAGATAGCGGGAGAGGTTGCCCTCCGCGCTCATCACCGGGATCGACGGTACGCTGACACTCATCTACGGCCTCCGTTCGCTAAAGGTCCAGGTGCCGGATGACCTCCCCCTCCCCTGGGCTGGCATCCGACCTGAGACGCCGGCCCCTCGATGGGCACCGGCCGATGTCTCTGGCACTCTCCGAAGACGAGTGCCAATGCACGTCTTATACGCCTAACCTTCCTGTCTTGTCAAGAATACCCGAGTTACAGGATAAGTTATTTTCTCACTTCGACGACACGGCACGCTTCCAGTAACTCTTTGATATCATTGTACACAGGTCGGTCAAATTGAAGGTCTCGGCCAGTGGCCGGGTGGGTAAACCCGAGTTGATAGGCATCCAACGCCTGCCTCGGAAAGGTACTGAGCGGTTCGGGCGCGCGGACGCGCTTGCCGCCGTAAGTAGGGTCGCCGACTAGGGGGTGGCCGGCATGCGCGAGATGAACGCGGATCTGGTGAGTGCGGCCGGTGTCGAGACGGCAGTCGAGGAGGCTGGCGACCTTGTCCATGATCTTGGCCTCCAGCCGGTAGCGGGTACGCGCCGGCTTACCTCCGGACTTAACTACCGCCATCTTCTTGCGGTTCCGGGCCGAGCGGCCGATGTTGCCCGAGATCGCGCCGATCGGCGGGATCGGCACGCCCCAGACCACGGCCTTGTAGGCGCGCAGCACGCTGCGGGCGGCGAATTGCCGCGCGAGACCGGCGAGTGCGGGCTCGGTCTTCGCTGCCACCATCAGGCCCGAGGTGTCCTTGTCCAGACGATGGACGATCCCCGGCCGCCGCTCGCCGCCGATGCCGGCGAGGTTCGGCCCGCAATGCGCGATCAGTGCATTGACCAGAGTCCCGTCCGGATTGCCGGCGGCGGGATGGACGACCAGTCCGGGCGGCTTGTCGATCACGATCAGATGCTCGTCCTCGTAGAGAACCGCCAGCGCGATCTGTTGCGGCGCCGGCGTGGCATCGATAGGCTCGGGAAGGATGATGGCGAAAGTTTGGCCAGCCCGGACCTTGTCCGAGGCCTTCACCGGTGCTCCCCCGATCGTGACCCGACCTTCCTCGATCAACGTCTTGATCCGGCTTCGCGACAGCTCGGGAAGCCGGTTCGCCAGCGCGCGGTCGATGCGCGCGCCGTTCTCCGTCACCTCGAAGGTTCCGGAAAGGGCCTGATCGCCGATGCCTGCGGACCGCGCGCTCAAGATCGCCGTCGTCGGGATGGGAATCCTCATCGTGCTGGGGTTGGTCGTCGTGTTCGCCACCATCGCCAAGCGGATGACCGCCGGCAAGGGGCCCGAAGGCACCGCCACGGTCGAGGCGCCGGCGGCGACGCCGGCGATCGCGTTCGGCGATACGCTGGTGTCGATCCCGCGCGGCGGCCGCATGGTCGACTTCCGCTCGGACGGCAACCGTCTGCTCATTCATGTCAGGCCACCCGGGCTCGAAGATGTGATCCACGTCATCGATCTCGCCACAGGCAAGTCGCTGGGCACGGTGACGGTGGCGCCCCGGCCTCAATGACCCTCTGTTAGACCGCTAGGGACTTCGATGAATTTCGCTTCTGACAATTTGGCGGGCGCGCTGCCCGAGGTGATGGATGCCGTCGCCGCGGCCGGCAAGGGCGCGCTCGGCGCCTATGGCAACGACGACCTGACCCGGCGGATGGAGAAGCGCGTCTCGGAAGTGTTCGAGCGCGACTGCGCCGTGTTCCTGGTCGGCACCGGTTCGGCCGCGAATGCGCTGTCGCTGTCGATGCTGTCGCCGCCGATTGGCCGGATCTTCGTCCATCCGTCGGCGCATGCGCAGACAGACGAGTGCAACGCGCCCGAGTTCTTCACCGGCGGTGCGAAGCTGCACCCGGTCGACGGCAAGCACGGCAAGATCGCGCCGTCCGATCTCGACGCCGCGGTCAAAGGGAGCGGCAAG